>JAEEXN010000011.1 GCA_016291595.1 Prevotella sp. | reverse complement strand
ATCACGTGCTCGGGCCAACTGAGCTAAAGAGGCGGGTGGGCAAGCTACCCGTATCGCGCCGCTACAACCAACTACCTTTGCTACGTTCCCGTCCTGGAGGATTCGAAGGGAGCTGGCCGTACGGGACTTGCCCATGTTTTGCGGCTGCAAAGGTAATACTTTAAATTGAGAATTGAGAAATGCAAATTGAGAAATTAGCGTTTTTAACACATTTTTGCAGCTCAACATTATATTTATAAAGTATTTTCCGTAATTTTGCAACGTGAATCCATTAGAATACATTCAGCTCAGGGCTTTTGCCCGCCTCGATGGGGCTTATTTAGCCATTCTATGGGTGATTAGTTTCGCCTGTATAATTGTTGGTTTGAAGGCTCCTTTCATGGGAAGTATAGGCACAACGCTTGCCATACTTTCACCATTTTTCATCTATCGTCGCATTCAGTCGTTCAGGGACCATATACGCGAGGGAATATTGAGTTATTGGAACGGTTATGTCTATTCCATGTCAATGTTTTTCTATGCATCATTACTGTTGGCGGTCGTTCAGTATATCTATTTCGCATTCTTCGACGGAGGTGCTTTCTTCAACGTCTCACTCGAACAAGCCCGCCAGATTCTCATCGCCGGACAGTATCCCGAGAGTGAGGTAAAAGCAGCTATCGATGAGTACCGTTCGATGCGCCCCATCGACTGGGCTTTGTATTTTATGTCGATGAACATTATCCTTGGTGGCCTTGCCAGTATTTTCATCGCACTATTCACCAAAAAGAAAACAAAGAATAAATAATAAGATATGGATATTTCTGTAGTTGTACCTCTATTCAATGAGGACGAGTCGCTGCCTGAGCTCTATAGCTGGATTGAGCGAGTAATGAACGAGAATAACTTTTCGTTTGAGGTAATATTTGTAAACGACGGCTCTACCGACCGTTCCTGGGAAGTGATTGAGGAACTCAAGACAAAGTCTCCACATGTGAGAGGCATCAAGTTCCGCCGCAACTATGGTAAGAGTCCTGCTCTCTTTTGCGGATTCAAGGAAGCACAGGGCGATGTCGTGATTACAATGGACGCCGACCTTCAGGACTCTCCCGACGAGATACCAGAGTTGTACCGCATGATAACAAAGGACGGCTACGACCTCGTGTCAGGCTACAAACAGAAACGATACGACCCCATTTCAAAAACCATCCCCACGAAACTTTTCAACGCTACTGCCCGTAAGGTCAGCGGCATTAAGAACCTTCATGACTTCAATTGCGGCCTCAAGGCTTACCGCAAGGATGTGGTGAAGAACATTGAGGTGTATGGCGAGATGCACCGCTATATTCCCTATCTGGCCAAGAATGCAGGTTTCGACAAGATTGGCGAGAAGGTTGTTCATCATCAGGCCCGCAAATACGGCTCTTCAAAATTCATGGGGCTGAACCGCTTTGTGAACGGTTATCTCGACCTGCTCACTCTATGGTTCCTCAGCACTTTCGGTAAGAAGCCTATGCACGTTTTTGGCTTTCTGGGAAGTGTGATGTTCTTTATCGGTTTCCTGGCTGTCGTCATTATTGGAGCCGACAAACTCTATTGCCTTGCAAACGGCATTCCACAACGACTCATCACAAATTCGCCCTGGTTCTACATCTCACTTACTATGATGCTCATCGGTACACAGTTGTTCCTGGCAGGATTCATAGGTGATCTCATCAGCCGCTCTGCCGGAAACCGCAATGACTACCAGATTGAGAAAACAATCTAGAAAAGTGAGAATCGACGGTGTCAAATTCCATGGAGATAGTGAATAGTGAAAAGTTATTGAAATGAAAAAAACAAATGAGATACGGAAAACAGATCGATTAAAGAGAATAGTACCCTTTTGTCTCTTTATTTCATTGCTTTTGCTTTTCCTTTCAGCATGCTCGCAAATTGATTGTCCGCTGAACAACCGTGCTTATGCAGTGTATAAGTTTATGAACTCAGTAGGAGACTCTGTAAAAATCACCGATACGATTGATGTATCCACCAACCGTCACGAACTGGAGGATTCTGTACTCATCAACAAGCTTACAGGCAAGTCTAGTTTTAGTATTCCTATGAGTTACAACCAGCCAGAGGATGTACTCTACTTTGAGATTTACACCGCCAACTACAGGTATATCGATACTGTCTGGGTCCAGAAGGAGAGCCGTCCGCATTTCGAGTCGGTTGACTGCAATCCTGTGTTCTTCCACACGATTACGGGTGTCAGAACGACTCAACATGCCATAGACTCGATTACCATCAAGAATAAAAATGTTACCTATGACTCATCAAAGGCAAATATGCATATACACCTTCGTTCTAGCAATTAGTCTGCTATTCTCAACGGCAGCCTTTGCCCAGAAACCAGAAGAGGTGGTACCCGTGAAGCGTGACTCTACGGCATTCTTCAAGGGATTTGCCGTATCCGCTGACTTGATAGGGCCGCTTATGATGGGCATCAGCGACAACGGGCATATTGAGGCAGCCTTACGCATCAATCTGAAGGACAAGTATTTTCCCATTTTCGAGCTGGGCTACGGCAAGGCTGACCATAGCGACGATATCACACGTCTCACCTACAAGACTAGTGCTCCATACGGCCGTATCGGACTCGACATAAACTTGATGAAGAACAAGCACGATATCTATCGCCTCTATGGCGGCGTGCGATATGGATATACAAATTTCAAATACGACTTCTCACATCCTGGCTTAGAAGACCCTGTATGGAAACAAATGACCGAATTTAGAGCTAGTGGAGTAAGCAGTTATTACCATTGGGCAGAAATCGTGTTTGGTGTTGATGCCACCATCTGGGGACCTATCCATCTAGGATGGAGCGGACGTTATAAAAAACGTCTGGCCAAAAGTGAAAGCGAGTTTGGAAACTGTTGGTATGTACCAGGCTTTGGCAAGACAGGCAGCACTAGGCTTGGAGGCACTTTCAATATCATTATTGACATTTAACTATGTGAGAAGTGAATAGCAGAAGGTTTCAAAAAGTGATAAACATTGAAAAGTAATCTATGAAAAACAAGAAACGATATTTGCAAATGCTGTTCCTGTTGTTTCTGATAATAGGAACAGTCATCATTATCAGACAACAACGGTCAACTCCTTATCAGAAAGATAGCGGTTTTGTCTTCGGTACTGTGTATAATATCACTTATCAGAGCAGCTCAAACCTGAAGAATGAGATTGAGGCAGAGCTAAAGAAGGTAGATAATGCACTCTCGATGTTCAACCAACAATCGATCATCTCGAAAGTGAATCAGGGAGCTACCACTATTCCGCAGACAGATGAGGGACGCATGTTCGAAGAGGTAGTCAGCATGGCGCTCAACATATCGAAAGAAACCGAAGGTGCCTTCGACATCACCGTAGCTCCACTGGTCAACGCATGGGGATTCGGATTCAAACAGGGCATCACCCCTACTCCACAACAAATTGACAGCATTCGCCAGTATATCGGTTATGAGAACATCAAACTCGACAGCCATAAACATGTTCTTAACACTTTGAAAGCCAACATCCAACTTGATTGTTCAGCTATTGCCAAGGGCTACGGAAGTGATGTGGTAGCACGCCTCCTCAGAAGAAAGGATATCAAGAACTTTATGGTTGAGATAGGTGGAGAGGTGGTTACAAGCGGTATTAGCGAGAAGCGCATTCCTTGGCGCATCGGAGTTACCAAGCCTACTGACGATACGCTCAACGTGAACCACGAACTCCAAACAGTTCTCAACGTTACAGACCGTTCCATGGCCACAAGCGGCAACTATCGCAACTTCTATTATAAAGGAGGAAAGAAATATGCTCATACCATTGATCCCAAGACAGGAAGGCCCGTGCAACACAATATTCTCTCAGCCACTGTACTTGCTAACGATTGTGCGACAGCAGACGCTTATGCCACATCGTTTATGGTAATGGGACTTGATGGAGCCAAACGTATCCTCGACAAGCATTCTGAACTGATGGCATACCTTATTTATACCGACAAGCAAGGAAACTATGCTGTATGGTACTCACCGTCGCTCAAGATGGAAGAATAGTGTTTAATTCATTGTTAACAAAAAACCGTTAACAGCATGTCAGACATCCGCCTCCATACCACATTGCTGGAATTACCACTCTTTTTGGGAATGAGCCGTGGCGATATAGCTGATGTTGTGGCACATACCAAGTTCGGATTTGCCAAATTCGGACGAGGAAAAACAGTAATCAACGAGGGGGATGTTTGCGACAGCATCTATATTCTTATCAGTGGAGAGATCAACGTACAGAACCATGCTGACGACTACAGCTATAGTGTAACTGAGTCTTTGGAGGCACCAGCTATCATTCAACCAGAGCGAATCTTCGGACTCATTCAACGCTACAGCATATCCATCACTGCCAACCGGGCATGTAGTTTCATTCGCCTACAAAAAGCAGAGGTGTTACGACTGTCTGAACAATACGAGATATTCCGGCTAAACCTACTCAATATCATCAGCACTCAAGGACAACGCATCTCTCGCCTGCCGTGGCATCCCCAGCCCCACGACATCCACACCAAACTCATACGTTTCTTCTTTTCGCGCTGCCAGCGTCCTACAGGTTCAAAAACGTTTAGCATCAAGATGGAAACACTGGCGCACGAAATCAGCGAGAGCCGCCTCAATGTGTCGCGCGAACTAAACCGCCTCCACAATGAGGGCCTTATCAGCATCACTCGTGGTATTATTTTCACACCTGCCCTGGAACGGCTTATGAATGTATAAGGAGCCTTTGTCTTTCTCTCTACTGAGAATCACTTCAAATCCTAAGAGATCTCAATCTCTCCATTTACTTTATACGTAAGCGCATCGGAAGGCCAGCCAGTCACATTATGGCCGGTGTCAAGCTGTCGGATAGCCTCCATGTCCTCGTTAGTAAGTGTGAAGTCAAAGAGGGAAATGTTCTCCTTCATCCGCTCATGATGTGTGGTTTTTGGAATAATGATGACGTCGTTCTCAATCAAGAACTTTAAAGCAATCTGAGCAGCAGTCTTACCATAATGCCCGCCTATCTGCCTAAGTACAGGATGGCTGAAAATGCCGTGTTTGCCTTCTGCCAACGGACTCCATGCTTCGAGTGCCACATTGAACTGACGCAGATAGTCTGTCATTGCCCGTTGTTGGTAAAGCACATGTGTTTCACATTGGTTGACAACAGGAATGACATTAGCGTTTTCGATAATTCTTGGGAACGTATTTGGATAGAAGTTCGACACACCGATGGCATGGAACAATCGTTGTTGGTAGAGTTCTTCCAGGGTTTTCCACATTACCACCGGGTCGCCAACTGGCCAATGGATGAGCATCAAGTCAACATAGTCAAGGGCAAGTTCACTCATGGAATGATCGACGGCGCGAAGAGTCTGATCGCGCGTGTAACATGATTCACATATTTTTGTTGTGATGAAGAGTTGCTCGCGTGGTACACCGCATGAACGTACTGCCTTTCCTACCCCACTCTCATTTAGATACATAGCGGCCGTATCAATACTCTCGTAACCAACGCTGATGGCTTGTTCGACCACTCTTTGTGTCTCTCGATTTGAGATATTGTAAACACCAAGGCCGACCATCGGCATCATTACCCCATTGTTTAAAGTCTTGTATTCCATTCTAATAAAAACGATATCCTTCGATGCAATATACCAATTATGAACTAATTAATGATGATTCGTTTTTTGGCTCCACGTGTACAGCCACATGAGTTTCCTCACCGTAACGACTTCTAAGAAGCTGTTCCACCTCGGTCGCCTTGTCGTGCGCTTCACGTAGTGAAATGCCGCCGTCCATCCTAATATGTAGCTCAATGGCGTAGTGGTTGCCAATGCGGCGCGTACGAAGGCTGTGTGGCTCGTCGACCCCTGGCAGTTCCTCAACCATATGCACAATTTCCTCCTCCACGGCATCTGGCAGCGACTGCTCCATCAGGTCACCTATACCATTGCGCAAAAGGTCGGCAGCAACCTTTACGATGAACACACCCACAACGATTGAGGCGAGTGGATCGAGCACCGTCCAACGCTGGCCCAGAAAGATAGCGCCTCCAATACCCAATGCTGTGCCTATCGATGAGAGGGCATCACTCCGATGATGCCACGCGTTAGCCTCTACCGCCTGAGAATTGAGTTGACGAGCCTTTACCATTGAGTAGCGGTATACGGCCTCTTTCATCACCACAGACAACAGAGCCGCCCATAAAGCAAGCGTGCCTGGGGCCTTGAGCGAGGCTCCATTCGCCCATGCCACCACTTTGGTGATTCCTCCATAAACGATTCCTATTGCCACCATGAGTAAAGAAACACCGATGATGGTCATTGCCAGCGTCTCAAATTTACCATGACCGTAGTCGTGGGACTTGTCTGACGGTTTGCTGCTAATGCGGACGAACAATAGTACGATAATATCGGTGGCCAAATCTGACAACGAGTGAACAGCATCTGCCACCATGGCAGCACTATACCCCACGACACCCGCCACGAACTTGAAGAGCAGAAGAAGCACGTTCACGACTCCTCCTACAAGCGTCACCTTATATATTTCCTTACTTCTTTCCATACTATGGTTTGTTTCTGACACAAAAAATATTTGTAGAGTATCAAGTCAGTTTTCTGAACTTACGTCTAGAAGCCTCATACTTCTGATTGTAATGTCCACGCAACCACGAAAGCTGCTTATCTTTCCAATTCGAAAACAGGAATGTGACCTAAGTCAACCGCCGTTGTCACGCTCTGTCCTCCAGCATAGTATTTACCTGTACGATGGTCTTTCCAGCGTCCTTTCGTCTTAGGCAGATAGGTCTTCCATTCCTTAACTCCCGGCTCTGTAACGGGATTTATCAGCAGGCTGGGTCCAAACATATATTCATACTTCTGTTGCAATGCAACGGGGTCATCATAAAAATCAAAGACGAGCGGGCGCATCAACGTATAACCTTCGGTAGCGATACGAAGGGCACATTTCTCAAGATATGGAAGAAGCCGCTCTCGCTCACGCAGGCATTCGGTAATAATTGTTTGTGCCTCAGGTCCATAATTCCATGGCTCGGTGTTGCTCATATAGCCGTGAACACGCATCAGCGGCAAATAGACAGAAAGCTCGATCCACCTTAACATGCGCTCAATATAGTCGGGGTTTGTGTATTGGTCGCCAGGGCGGAAGAAACCGCCAGCATCGTAAGTCCACCAAGGGACGCCAGCTGCCTGAACGCCCAACCCTGCTGTAATCTGTCTGCGCAAAGTCTCCCAGTCGTTGCCGACATCACCACTCCACAAAGCCGAACCATAGCGTTGAATTCCTGGAAATCCGCAACGAGTGAGGATCATAGGCTCTTTGCCTTCAGCCACAAGTCCCTCATAAACCGTTTTATTCACAAGAAGCGGATAGACATTACGCACTTGCTCGCCAGACCACCGGCCCTGGTTGACACGACGCCCTGCCAAGTCGTCGTTCTCTGGCTCCGTAGCATCTTGCCACCAGGCATCAATACCTAACGGTACCAGTCGTTCGCGGAACTGATTCCAATAAGCTTTGGCTGCTTCGGGATTGAAGAAGTCTATCCAGTCTGTATTGGGAATGTATGCTCCTAAAGCCTCCATCCGTCGCCCAACTTCAGAGTTCTTATCAATTTTCGACCAGACGCTTAGCATCAGGCGGATATTCATCTTGTGAAGCGAATCGGTAAGTGCTTTCGGGTCAGGATAATAATCCTCATCAAACCGCATAGAGTTCCAACCGTATTTGCCCCAATACTGCCAATCCTGAACAATCATACTAATGGGCATTTTCTCCTGACGAAAACGGCGTGCTGTCTGTAGTATTTCCTCTGAAGAATGGTAACGCTCGCGACAATGAATATAACCAAGCGCCCACGAAGGCATTACCGGACTATCGCCTGTCAGATGGCGGTAAGTGGCAATAATCTCATCGGGAGTGCCCACAAACACAGTATAGTCGACGGCGGCAGCTACGGGCGAGCGGAACACCGTCTCGTTCTTAACCTTGCCATAACAGAGAACAGGTTTATCGTCCTTCGTAAGCTCTGCCGTCAACACATGGCGGCCTGCCTCCAAATGAACAATTTTCGAAGCTGTAGGCGGTAGCCACAAGTTTTGCATATCAATGACCGTTTGACCATCTATAGACAGTTGGTGGCGCCTGGCCATTTTCTGGCCGACATCGAGCAAGAGCGTATAGTCGCCCTCCTCAGCAATGTCGATAGCAGCTTCGAAAATGTTTCGCTCACGCGTCTCACGCTTGCCACCCTCCGTGGATGTTACTTCTACCACCTCACGTGTTCCGACACCGGTCTGTTTCATCAGTCGGACACTTTGGCTTGCGGGGTTGAACTCAGTAAGTCCGTAATTATTCCACAACACACCATAGCCTTTGCTCGAAAGAAGCATGGGAAGGCTGATTTGCGTGTTCACTTGTGTCATTCGGCGCGACAAGCCACGCACGTTGCTATAGCCGTCCTGAAACTGGCCCAACCCGAAGAGGCATTCATCTGTGGGGGATTCGAAAGCCAGCGTGGCCTCCTCACCCTTCATTTGGTGGCAGGTGGCAGAGAACACAGTTCTTCCCTTCTTATCCTTGATTCTCAAAGTCTGGCGCTTACGGTCTACCAGAACTTTCAGATGGGCGCTCGCCACCTCGTCGTGGCGGACGTAAACCCAATCGGGAAGGTCGTTAGTAACCTCGCTCTCAACGTACTGTACACGTACAGCATTATTTGCCACGTTGGTCACCTTCAGTTTTCCTTTGCCAAAACGATACGTATCAGCTTTTGCCATCAAGGCTGCATTGGCTATGATGCCAACGATACAGGTCGTAAGAAATAATCTAGTTCTACTCATATCCTTTATAAAGAGTTTTCCAAGTTATTGAACACTTATCATAGAAGGCTGCTCCACGACTCCAGAGTTATGCTCTACAACTCCAGAGTAGCCTTCCAGAGTGACTAAAGACATGTTTATACACCGCATGAGCCTTATCTGCAATGCAAAAATACAATATTTCCACTGATAAAGACACGAATCGCTTATAAAAACTTGCATTTTAGAAGTCATTTGCGCGAATTGTCAGTTTTTTTATTATCTTTGCGAAAATAAATCATTAAAACTATATACATATGATAACAGCACCTTCAGTAGAAACAGTATTCAATATCTTCAAGCAGCTGAATCAGATTCCTCGTCCTTCCCATCATGAGGAGAAAGTTTCCGATTTTCTCTGCCAATATGCTGAGCAACATGGATTGTCATATAGCCGGGACGCTCAGAATTGTGTTGTAATTAGAAAAGCGGCTACTCCAGGACATGAGAATGCAGAGCCTGTCGTCGTTTTAAACCACATGGACATGGTGTGCGTAGGCATGAAGAATCCGTTAGAAGACCCTATTGAGGCCTATGAGGACAACGGATGGATGAAAGCGCGTGGCACCTCGCTGGGGGCAGACAATGGTATCGGGCTCTCAATGGCGCTGGCCGTTTTAGCCGATGATAGCGTTGTGCATGGACCGTTAGAGGTTATTACAACCACCAACGAGGAAGACGGAATGTCGGGAGCAGCCAATCTGGCCGCCGACTTCATCAAGGGACGCAAGGTTATTAATCTCGACTCGGAGGATTACGACACCATCACCACTGGTGCAGCCGGCGCATATCTGCAATTCCATCGTATTCCAATCACCAGAATCCCTGCCCCGGGCGGAAAGCACCGCTGGTATCGCATTACCATCAGCGGCGGATTAGGCGGCCACTCCGGCGTTGACATCAACAAAGGACGTGCAAGCGCTACTGTGATTGCATGGGCGCTTATAGCAGCCATATACAACGATTACGATTTCGACATTGCCTCCATCCGTGTGGGTGAGGCAAACGCTTCGATTGCCTCATCAGCTGAGATTATCGTATGTGTTCCATCGGGCGAGGCAGCAGAGTTTGTCAAGGCCCAGGAGGAGAGTCTGAACGAATGGATTCAACAAGAGTACGGACTGACCGATCCCAATATCAGATGCAAGATAGAGAAATGCGAAAAGCAGGAAACCGTCATCAATACCGAGAGCTGGGAGGCTATGATGGAGGCCCTCGAACAGGTTCCGCAAGGCGTAGTTAAAATGAGCAAGACCATGGAGGGAACTGTAGAGACATCAAACAATGTCGGTAGGATTCAAACTGAAGACGACCATATTTTCATCTCAACGCACACACGTAGTTTTATTGATACAGATATGGTTGCATTAGGAAAAGACATTGCCAAGGCATTTGCAAAAGCAGGTGCTACAACCGAACTCGTCATGTCTGCTCCTGCATGGCAAGAGGACCAAGACTCCGAATTCATCCAGCTAACTTCCGACACGTTCAATGACGTGCTTGGATGGAGACCGCGTAAAGTGGCCATGCATTTTGTACTTGAGGCAGGCTATTTCGTTCAGAAATATCCCGGCATACAAATCGCCAGCATCGGTCCGCGCATCGTAGAACCGCACTCTACGAGCGAGCGTGTGGAGTTGAAAACCATCGGCGATATCTGGAAAGTGTTTATCGAACTATTGGCAAGAATGGCTTAGCGGTTACTTCTTGCGTAACATACGTCTGCCGTCACACTCAAGTGGGATGGCAGATTTTATATGTTTATCTAAATCTTTATCAGCAATCTTATATACCTTGGGTGTCAAGCTGTTAGGATAACGGTTAAAGAAAGGATCTGTAGTGTAGAACCATTGCATCTCACTCACCTGCGGTGAACGGTTGAAAACATTATAAATATCAATAACGCGTGTCCGGGCACAAACCGTTACGAAACGTTTTCCATCATTGAGCCGCGTCACACAGACAACATGCGGTTTCTCTTTCCTATCCGTGTTTGAGACCTTATCGGTACGGTGATGCCTAATGCTGATGTTACGCCCGAACTTGGTATTTATCTCATTCATCATACGTCGGAACACTTCGCCATGAGCCGATGAATCCTTAATGCCATTGACATAAATATACAGATGAATCATCTCATGCAGAATCGTATCCTCAACCTCTTTCTTAGGCAAATCGAATCGCATGCTGATACGGAGTACAAGATTACTGTATTCCAAACTGCCAACCAAATTACGTTTCACCTTATACTGAACGGCTCCAAGATAGTTTCTGGCATTACTCATACGAATGGGTATCTGCGGCAATGAACCTTCAAAGCACTGGTGGTTGAATTCTTCGAACTTCTTTCTAACGTATGCGATATTAGGTATCATAGACTCAATGGCACAATTTTACAAACAGGTAAGCGTAGATTCAAAACTCGCGCTCTATAATCTCCAGGCACATACGACTGTTATGATAAGGGCATTTCCAAAATCCTGCATGGTCATCGTCGAGATTCAGCGTTCCATCTTGATGACGACTCCAATACCATTCACCATTCTCCCAGTCAATGAGATTCTTCTTGATATACTCCCAGCAACGAACAGCCTTCTCCCATGCCTGTTCCTCATTGAAATACTGATATATATTCACCCAACCCACAACATTTTCTGCCTGAACCCACCAGTGCAAATCATCATCCACATATCCCGTATCAAGATTTGCCTCATGAATCATCGAGCCGTCGGCATTAAGCCCTTTCTCAGACGCTTTTGCTACCATCCTCACAACTGGCTCAACTTTACCCAACACATCCTTATCACCTAGCACTAACGCGGCCTCATGGATAAGCCACGAGCATTCGATATCATGGCCGTAGCTTTCCAAATGTCCTGCACCACGTGTCCAATCATTCTCAAAGAACAAATCCAAATGATGAGTCTTAGGATTCAGAATCTTGTCGGTAAAAATATGAATGAGGTTTCGGAGTGCAGCCGCTACCCTTACGATTGTTTCATTGGTAACAGTAATGGTTACAGGAAGCACGGAGCCGATAACGGGTACATAGTCGCATACCTCAACAGCACGAAACTCCCTCAGGCAACGCAGCAGGTTGGTGTAAGGCTCAATGATGTGAAGATGGGAATTCTGCGACTTGGGGTAGTTGGCATCTAGCTCGGAGAGGCGCATGTCTGCTAACACGCCCCACTCTCGTGTGCAAGCCTCTATATAGCCGTTGTACTCATGATCAAACGCATGCTCCTCAATACTGTCGAATAGCTGAAGTGCACACTCCAAAGCCTCACGGTCACCAGTAGCACGGGCATACTCAGACATTCCATAGATAGCAAAACCTATGGCATAAAACTGCTTTTTCGTGTCGAGAGGATTACCCTTGCTGTCCAGACTCCAAAAGACGCCTCCATATTCCTTGTCGATAAAACAGTCGATGATGAAATCCTTGGCTCGGGTGGCAGCCTCTAGATACTCTGGCAGACGGGGATTCTGAGGCGATTTCTCTGAGAGGACACGGTAGGCAGCTGAAAACGCCCATAATATACGGGCATTCAAGATTGCGCCTTTCTCGGCATCGGAATGCAACACCCCATGCCCGTCAATACGGCCATAGAATCCTCCTTTCTCATGGTCGACCATCTTATCTAACCAGAATTGCAGGATATTCCGCTCAAGAACGTCCTGCATTTCTTTTTTCATTGTATTTACATTCATTCTCTACTTCTGGATAGGATACTTGTGGATTAAGAAAATGATTAATAATGCAATAATTGCAGGGAACAAAGAGAAGAGAGCCCATATCATCTGCTTAACCGACTCCTCATTGGTAATGGTAACGACCGTCTGACCATCTGCATCTGTACCGGATATAAATCCTGCCATTCCTAAAAGCAGGGCAACCAATGCACCAGATATGGCTGAGCCAAACTTCTGCGACATTGTGCCTGATGAGAAAATCAAGCCTGTAGAAGACGTTCCATTCTTCTCGGTAGCATAATCAGCCACATCGGCATACATGGACCAGAGAAGCGGCGAATAGAGGCCGATACCGACAGAAGTAATGATAACAATGGCCACCATTACCCAAATATACGACGGATCCATAGGAATGAAGAAGAACATGACAGAAGATACCAAACAGATGATAGCAGCCCACGAGAACGCCTTGCGCTTTGAGCCCACCCATTCGGTGAACTTGGGTGAGACTCCGCCAAAAATCATGCAAGTCACCTCTCCAAATGTCATGAATACAGTATAGTTAATGATCAGCCCGCTGACCGTAACATCACCATGAAGGCAATACTCCAGCAAATAGCCGGCAACAGCATAACGGAAGCCGTTGAAGAAGTTGGTACATATACCAATGAGAGTCAGATAAATCCAAGGTTTATTCTTGAACAAATCGACAAACGGACGGAAAGAGAACTTCTCTGCACGTATAGGCTTCAGGCGCTCCTTTGTCAAAAACCCGCAAGCCAATGTCATGGCAGCCGCCAACACTCCAAAACCAGCACCCAAAACTGCATACTGATGTGCGTCGGAACCGCCGACCATCCTCTGAAGATATGGAAATGACAATAAGGTAATAAAGCCCATTGCATAAGCGCCTACCATGCGGAACGAAGAGAATTGGTTCTTCTCATTATCATCATCTGTCATGACTCCAAGTAGTGAGCCGTACGGCACATTTACCGCAGTATAAACAGCCATCATCAAAAGATAGAGGGTATATGCATAAATGCGTTTTCCTACTATGCCGAAATCAGGTGTGTAAAGCAACAACGCGAACACAAGTCCCAACGGAACAGCACCAAAGATGAGCCAGGGACGATACGTTCCCCAACGTGATTGGGTACGGTCGGCCAGGCTACCCATCAGGGGGTCAGTCACCACATCAAACATTCGTGCAATAAGCATCAACGTAGCTGTATCTGCCACCGTAAGGCCAAAGACATTAGTAAAAAAGAGCGGGAATGCTATCGACATGATTTTCCATGTAATACCACCAGCTGCAGCATCACCTAATGCATAACCTATTTTTTCTTTTAAACTAGCCATTGTTTTTGTTTTTTTCTATGAGTTTCTTAATAGTCTCCACACTAGCAGCCGTATAAAGGCCGTCCTCAGGTGTATTCATACAATAGTCAATCAGCTTATCAACGGTAGAAGTTGCCACATGCATCCGTGTATCGGCTGTGGCATAATAGATGAACACCTTTCCATCTTCATCGGCAATCCAGCCGTTGGAAAAGGCGACATTCATCACATCTCCAACATACTCATCACCTTCAGGAACAAGGAAATAGCCACCGGGCTGGGCTATAACACATGTGGGGTCGTCGAGGGCAGTCATATACATATAGAGCACATAGCGTAGGCCGTCGGCTGTAGCGCGCACACCGTGAGCCAGATGAAGCCATCCACGATCTGTCTTGATAGGATGTGGACCTTCACCGTTCTTCACTTCAGTAATCGTGTGATAATGACGCGCATTGATAATTTTCTCTTCTTTCACTTCGGCGTGCGTGATATCATCAACAAGTGCCCATCCGATACCGCCACCTGAACCTGTATCAATGAAACCATCTTGAGGACGTGTATAGAAAGCATATTTACCATCAACAAACTCAGGATGGAGCACCACGTTACGCTGCTGACTCTTAGTTTTTAGGTCGGGCAGGCGATACCAGGTCTTCAGGTCTTTCGTACGTGCTATACCGGCCGTAGCCGTAGCGGCACTGAGGTTTCCAGGCTGGGAGTCATCGTGACGCTCAGCACAGAACACGCCATATATCCAGCCGTCTTCATGCTGGGTGATACGCATGTCGTAGATATTGGTGGCTGGAATCACGTCGTCGGGCATTGTGATAGGTTACTCCCAAAAGCGGAAATTATCAACACCATTAGGACTCTCGGCCACAGCAAAGAACGACTTACGGTCGGCTCCTTCCACGCGTACCACGAGTACGTATTTTCCATTCCATTTCAGGGCACCCGAGTTGAGGGCTGCATTACACATGATACGCTGCATCAGGTAGGGATTGTCCTGCTCATTGAAATCATACTTCCACTCAAGGGGAATATGAGCAGCTGTGACAACGGGATTTTTCCATTTCTCATAAATACCATTGCCCCATTCCATTGGCTCGTTCTTGCGAGAAAGCAACTCCTCGTGATGAGCGCGAAGGGCCGCCACTCTCTTTGCAAAATCTTTCATATTGTTTGATATTGTTTATTTAATGTCATTGAGGAAAAGTGTGGTCGGGGCTTCGTAGAAGCTTTTGAAATATGGAGCATCGGGCTTTGCAGGTGATGGTCCGAACCACTCATTCTTGTAGTTACGCCAAGTAAGCAGATAACTAATGGGGAACTCCTTCACAACTGGGAGAAGTGTAGATGTCCACCAGGTAGGCTCGGTCATGCATTTCATGCCACACTCGGTCAAAGCAGGAATGAGGCCGTGCTCCTGAGCTACCTGACACAACACCGTTAGGTTCTGTTTAGAACGTTCCATAAACATCTCCTTCTCTTCTGGTTGCCACTGATAGCCGTCGAGACCTATCATATCTACACGGTCATCGCCGGGATAACGGTCGAGCAGGCGCTTAGCAGTAAGGTCATCTTGCATACCGGGTGAATAAGACCACACCAGATTGTCGAAGCCATCAGTGTTGAGTTTGTCTTGTAGCATATTCCAAAGAGCCTTATACTCTTCAACCGTGCAGAGTTTCTCACCCCACCAAAACCAAGAGCCTGAGTTCTCGTGCCAAGGGCGGAAAATAACGGGAATCTTCTGGCCTTCATCAGTAGTAAGCGTAGCTAGGAAGTTGGAAACGCGTTGCATCCATGTCACAAACTTATCGTGATACTCACCACCGGGCAGAATCTTCTTCACCACCGCCGAGTCGGTAACGTCCCAAGCGGTTCCCTCAGGGAATTTCTGTCCGGCATTTCCACCACCATCAATGGTGGTTACAGGGTTGCGCGGATGCCAGCTCAAGGTGACGATACCGCCGCGCCGATAATGGTTTTTCACCTCCTCGGTCATTCGGGTGAAAGGGACACTATCTAAATTCTTGGCATCACCCATCTCAATGCCACCAAGGTCGAAGCCCATAATGGCAGGATAATCTCCGCAAACGTTTTTCACATCGCTGCTGTCAGTATCATATTCCCACGTAAGTCCGTACATTGGGTCGTCCTGATGTCCATACATGATACCTTTTGAGCGTAAAGAATCTAAACGCTCTATCAGTTGCTGTGCCACTGTGGGTGCAACACTGTTCTGTTTAGGCGTTGTGCAAGAAGCCATTGCTACAGCTGTCATTGCCATCATCAAAAATAGTCTCATATGATTATCTTGTTTAATAGTGTTTGTGAACTATGTGGATAATTTAAAATCAAGACAAATGTCATGAAGAGATACAATTTCTTATAATCTTTAACGGAGGTGCATTTCTTTCAGCATCCATTCAACCCACTCGTCCCATTGCTCCTGATACCAGAAGTGAGCCGTTTGCTGATAAGGGCTGATTTGTTTGGGACCGGCAACAATGTTATAGGTGGCCCATGCCGTTGTGGGTGGCACCACGTCATCGTTATAGCCGAACGAGAACCAGCCTTTCTGCTGATTGGTGATTAGACGGGCAAAATTCACTCCGTCGTAATAGCGCGATGTCTCTATGTTTTTCTCCATGCCCTTACCCTTGTTCCAAAAGAAATAGTGGGGCCATCCGCAGGCAACACCCTTCAACGAAGCGGTATGGTCGCAAAGGGCAGAATGAACGGCTGCATAAAAGGTGATACGCTTGTCAAGTCCGGCAGTTGCCAATGAAAGGAAGCCGCCTTGACTACTGCCTGTGACGCCCATCTCCTTTCCGTTCCAGGGAGTGTACTGCTCAATATAGTCAAGCGCGCGAATACAACCCAAAACTACATGCTTATAATAACTATCGTCGCGGTTGTCCATGCCATAATTCCAATAACCGTTCAAGGCCCCGTTTTGGAGGTTGTCGTAAATGTATTGCTCCATAGTGACGGGAATGCCATGAATGCCGATCTCAAGCACAATGGCTCCTTGCGAGGCGGTATACACATCGCCACCGTATGGCCTCACTCCAGCCCCAGGCACACGCAACAAAGCAGGAAACTTGCCTTCTTTTACAGGGACTGTCAGGATACCATATGTCCGGCATCCCCAACGCACATTCTGAAAGCTTACTTCGTAGACATTCACATCTTTGGTGCACCGTTCGGGCAATAATCGTTTCGTAGGATTAAGGTCTGTATTGCGAGCCTCGCTGATACTTCTTGTCCAAAAATCCTTGAAGTCAGCAGGCATGACGGTTGTGGGCTCAAGTTTCTCTGGAGAAAAGGCGGCTGCACAAGCGCCTTTGTAGTCTTTACCACCAACATGGGCCGTAACGTCTACACGATAGAAACCTGGTTGTCGCATCGTACCCGTGATATTCATAGTTCCGTTTTTCAGCATCGTGCTTTTCTGCACATCCTGGTACATTTCAGGACCGGCCTTATAATCCACTTGTACGTTGTCAAGCAATGTGCCTGATTTCAACACACTCACCACAAAAGTAGCCTTCTCGCCCACTTTATATTTCCAATCCTGATGGTTTGGTTGCACAGTCACCGTTATATTGTTACCACGAATCTGAGCTACTACCGGCAACATCAGTGCCAACATGAATCCAATTATAACAACACGCCTCATCTTTATCTTTTATTTCGAGTTTCTCAATGATTAATTCTCGACATGCGGTTAACTTGCTCTTTCACCACATCCAGAGTACTTATGTCGCCAGCAAATACCGAATTCAGGCCTTGTGCCTCCTGCGAAGGGTCGCCGCAATAGTCATCACCAACCTGCCACATCTCATGCTTTGGCTGAGCAAAACCGCCCCAGCCCCAGAAATTACAACCAACAAATTTACCTCCCTTTTCGGCATTATCAGCAACCAACGAGAACACATATTTATAATATGCGTCGCGTACGGTCGTAGGAGTGCCCAACGCAAATTGGAAATCATCGCGGGGAAATCCGAATTCCTCCATTACCAACGGTTTGTTAAGACGATCACAAATGACCAAATGCTCATCGATATACTCTTTTGTATTCTGACAGCTACGCTCCAAATCCTCACTCAAATGATCTTTTCGTGCCCAATTCCAATTGTATGGCCACAAATGTACATTGCAATAATCAATGTTCTTATCCGCACAAATACGTTCATAGCACTTCATGTCGCCCTCACACCCCCATTTTCCTTCAGATCCGACCGAAATCAAATGGTTCTTGTCGAGTGAGCGGATGAGGGCAGAGGTCTTTCTCAACCATTTCTCAAATGCAGGAATGGCGTCTTTGCTAAACGCACGTGGCTCATTGCCGATTTGCCACGACATGATAGTCGGGTCATCCTTATACTTCTTTCCCGTGTAACGGTTGGTACGTGTCAAGATAAAGCGGACGTAATTGTAGAACAACTGATGGGCCTTCTCGTTGGTGGCGTATTTTGCCATAAAGTCCATAAACTTCTGATAGCCGGCATCTTGGGGCGTCGGAACATTCTTCTCACCCGCATGAGCCAGATAAAAGCTATAGCCCCCACTCCATTCCCATGAATTGTTCAGATAGAGCACTGCCACCATCTTGCGCTTTTGCATCTCGTAAAGCAGATAATCCAAACCGTCGAGGATAGAGTCATTATACACTCCCGGCTTTACTTGCAACGTGGGCTCCACTTTCGATGCCTGAACGCCACGCTCACCATCACTGCCGACAAGAACGCGCAGATTGTCGATGCCCATAGCCTTCATGCGGTCAAGTTCCTTATGCAGACGGTGACGGTCTCCACCTTGACCATTCGACGCCAGGATAGCTCCATACCAAAAGTTCGTACCCACATAATAATAAGGTTTGCCGTCACGCATGAAACGGCCATTCTTTACTTGCACAAATTGTGCGTCGGCAGTTGCCGCAGAGACAATCATTGTTATCAAAAAAAGTATTCGCTTCATGTAATAGTTGATGTTCTTAGATTATCGATGCAAAGATAAGAAATAAAAAACGTACTCACTAATACTATTTTGCCAAAATCTAATACTATTCAAAGAACTTGTCACTTTTTTCCACAAAAAAGCGAGCGCAAGGACATTCCAAAGCGTATTATGAATAAAATACGATTTACGCGTCTTGTTGTGAATGATACCGTATGAGTCCGTCCATAGGGCTCTTCAATACAGTTCCCAAGATGGTGTTTTCTGCTGCAGAGGCCTCCTCAAGCAACTCAGAGTAATACCAGGCAATACTCCCGACGGCATGGATAGGAAGGTCGGGGCGCTGATAGGGAGAAACATTCTTGCGGATGAACTGACGGAAATTGCCGACTACCAATTTGCGCAACAGCAAACAATCGAGGTGGTGGCTGATATACAAAGAGGTTGTGGCCAAAAAACGGTTTGCCATTGGCTGGCGGTACACCCTGTCGATGATGTCAGCAAAGCTCATATCGACACTCTTCAGATAGTCCTCGCGCATTTCCGATGGCAATTCTCCCTTAAACAAAGCATTCAAGAAAAGCTTTCCTAGAACAGCTCCACTCCCCTCATCTCCAAGTATATAGCCTAACGGTGGAGTATTCTTTACAATATTATTCCCATCATATAGACAGCTGTTTGCACCGGTACCCAAAATGCAGGCAACGCCCTCGGTTCGTCCACACAAGGAACGGGCTGCGCCTAACAAATCATTATCGGTTTCCACGACCGAAGCGTCAGGGAAAAGTCTTCCCAACAACTGTTCCATCATGGGTTTCTTGACAGGAATGATTCCACTACCATAGAAATAAAGTTTTCCCACTAATGAAGCATCCAAACAAGAGATGACTTTTTCCACTATGGCAGCCATCTGCTCTTCCGTTTGGTGGACGGGTGTAATACCTTCCGTTTGTAAAGAAAGAGACACCTGCCCGTCGTCACTGACGAGCGCCCAATCTGTTTTCGTGCTCCCGCTATCGGCAATGAGTATCATGGTTTTCGCTTTTTAATGACACAAAAGTAATAAATTAATTGAAAAATGCTAATTGATAACAGAAAAAAACATGATATTTGCTCGTAATTTATTACTTTTGCACTTGATTATGAAGAAAATATTGCTATTCATCATAGCGGCACTCACGCTGAGCACGCCGGCAGGTGCCGTATTAAAAGAAAAAGACTTAAAGCAGACATTGTCTATTCTGCGTGAGGAGCTGACCACTTTCCACAACGAACAGGCCCGTCAGTCGTTGATGTTCAAGAAGCAGAGCGAGCAGGTTAGAACCAGTCTTTTCTCCATCTTGCAACGAAGCAATCAGAATGCCCTAATGCTTTATTCGCAAAAGCCGGATTACGTGTTTGACCTTACGTATGCTTGCAACGAGGCTAGCGAGCAGTATCATGAGTTCAAAACCAAGGCCCTTCCCTTCCGCACGTTTATCGGCAAGCTCGAATGGGAAATCGCCCGCTACGACAGCCTCATCCAGAGCCTCAAGACAATGCCGGTGATGACGCTTGACGAAAAGGCAAAAACCGACCGTAACGTTTGTTTGACCTTAGCCACCAACATCAAGAACACCATGGTGGAGAACCAGCAGCAGATGAGCGACTACGTCCGCTATTACGACATGACAGACCACAGGTTGAAGACGCTCAACGACTATGCACAAAAACGCTACACGGAAATACAGGACAACATCTTCAAGAATGCAGGTGACAATTATTTCAGTATTCTAAAGAAATTCCGGAGCCGCCTGAAGCGCACCAGCGAGACCGTTACCGAGAAGTATCATCAGTCTTCGCGGCGTGCCCGCTCGCAATGGGATAGCCGCATGATGTTCGGATTGTTTGGCGGCATCGCCTTTTACGGTATCGTGTCGATTCTCATCAACATCCTGGCCATCCGTTATCTGATGCCTAAGAAATATCGCGGAAAGGCTTTCATTGCCAAACGCACGTGTATCATTATGGCGACTACGACGGTCACTTTTGCCCTCATCCTTGGCATTATCAGGGCAACTGTTGACCAAAACTTCGTCATCATGGCCAGCGACTTGCTCGTCGAGTATGCTTGGCTTTTAGGAGTCATTCTTATATCCTTATTGTTGCGCGTCGACAGCAGTCAGATACGAAGTGCGTTCCGCATCTATTCTCCTCTCATCGTCATCGGATTCACAGTGATTGCATTCCGCATCATTCTGATTCCCAACGACCTTGTCAATCTCATCTTCCCGCCCATTCTGCTCGTTTGCGCTTTATGGCAATGGAGTGTCATCAGGCGCCATAACGAGAATATCCCTAAGAGCGATGTGTTCTACACCTACATCTCGCTACTGATATTTGTCATTTCGGTCATCTGCTCGTGGAGCGGCTATACCTTGATGAGTGTGCAGATACTCATTTGGTGGATTATGCAACTAACGTGCATCCTGACCATCACTTGCGTGAGTCGCTATGTGAAGCTATACGGTATCAAGCATGGGCTCGAGGATAATAAAAAGCCTATCACCAAGACGTGGATGTACAAGCTGTTCTACAACGTAGTACTTCCCATTGCTGGAGTAGCCTCGGTGATGTACTCTATCTATTGGGCTGCCGACGTGTTCAACCTGAGCGACCTCTGCTGGAAGCTGTTCAACCAGAAGTTTGTCAATTTCAAGAATCTTCAAATCAGTATGATGAAGCTGGCCATGGTGATCAGCCTTTGGTTCATTTTCAAGTATATTTCTTCCACTATTCTCGCTCTGATGCGCATGCATTATCACGAGAAAGACCCGAACAATGCCGAGAGCCGACTGGTAATGGGCAAGAATGTCGTTCAGGTGCTCGTATGGGGCATCTGGCTGTTGCTCTCTTTGTCGATTCTCAACATCAGTGTTGCTTGGTTGGTAGCTATCTCGGGCGGTTTGTCAACAGGTATCGGTTTTGCGTCGAAAGATATCATCGAGAACATCTACTACGGTGCCTCGCTCATGGCAGGACGCATCAAGGTGGGCGACTGGATTGAGGTCGACGGCACCATGGGGCGCGTCACCTCCATCAGTTATACCAGCACGATGATTGAGTCGCTCTATGGCGAGGTGATAGCATTCCAAAACTCTCAACTGTTTGCCAAGAACTATAAGAACCTGACCAAGAACCATGGCTATGTGCTTGCTGTTGTTCCTTTCGGTGTGGCCTATGGCTCCAACCTGAAGGAGGTGGGCAGCCTGATTGAGAATGCCGTCAACTCTCTGCATCACCCTTGGATGGACCACACCAAACAGGTGAAGGCTGTCGTGAGTGAGATGGGCGACAATAGCGTCAACTACAAACTTTTTGTATGGGCCGATGCCGTCAAGAAGAGTTATGTGGTGAGCGATGTGATGAAATGTATTTACGAGACGCTCAACGAGCACAACATCTCCATTCCGTTCCCACAACGCGATATTCACATTATTAGTTAGGAATTCAATGGTCAACGTTCAATGGCCAATAATATAAATGTATGAGATATGATGAAACCTATATTCATAGCAGGCCCATGCGTCATCGAGTCGCAGGAATTATTAGATACTGTAGCCGCAAAGTTGGTTGAAATCAACCAGAGGTTAGGTGTTGATATCATTTTCAAGGCCTCGTTCGACAAGGCCAACCGCACCTCCATCCATTCTTTCCGGGGACCTGGTTTGGAACGGGGATTACAGATGCTGGCTCACGTCAAAGAGAAATACGGATTGCGCATCCTCACAGATATCCACGAGAGCTGCCAAGCTCAGTATGTCGCCGAGGTGTGCGACGTTCTTCAGATTCCGGCGTTTCTGTGCCGTCAGACCGACCTGTTGGTCGCTGCCGCTCAGACGGGCCGTATCGTGAACATCAAGAAAGCGCAGTTCCTCTCAGGCGCCGACATGAGGTTCCCAGTTGAGAAAGCTATCCAGGCTGGCGCGAAAGAGGTGTGGCTCACCGAGCGTGGCAACTGCTTCGGATATAACAATCTGGTGGTCGATTTCCGCAATATCACCGACATGCTCGATATCGTGCCGACAGTCATCATGGATTGTACCCATAGTGTGCAGAGACC
This sequence comes from Prevotella sp., assembly GCA_016291595.1. Lineage (GTDB taxonomy): Bacteria > Bacteroidota > Bacteroidia > Bacteroidales > Bacteroidaceae > Prevotella. The sequence goes on along the minus strand of JAEEXN010000011.1, from coordinate 26,401 downwards.
TGGTGCTGGTGGCGGCAAGACTTCCGGTGACCGTAAGTTCGTACCTGCAATGGCCAAAGCAGCAAAGGCATTCGGCGCCACAGGCTACTTCTTTGAAGTACACCCTGACCCCGACAAGGCCTTAAGCGACGGGCCCAACATGCTGCCCCTCGACCAACTGGAGGCGCTCATCCGTAAGCTGACAGATTAACCTATTATCATTTCATCGACATTCACGACAGATTGTTTCATGCAAAAAACTATTCGAGAATATGCTATTCAGGCCATCAAGGATGAGGCACAAGCCGTGCTCGACTTGATACCGCAAATCGACTTTGACGCCTTTGAGCAAGCCGTCAACTTGATTTTCCAATGCAAGGGGAAAGTCATCGTTACAGGTGTGGGCAAAAGCGGGAACATTGGCGAGAAAATTGCAGCCACGCTCTCCAGCACTGGCACACCGTCGTTCTTTACCAATCCGCTCGATGTGTTCCACGGAGACCTGGGCGTGATGACTCCCGACGATGTCGTCCTGGCCATCAGCAACTCCGGACAGACCGACGAACTTCTGCGTTTCATCCCTATGGTGCTCCACATGCACATCCCCATCATCGGTATGACTGGCAACCCGCAATCCCTGCTGGCCAAATACTCACAGGTGCACCTTTGTGTCAAAGTGAAGAAAGAGGCATGCCCCCTCAACCTCGCCCCCACCAGCTCTACTACCGCGCAACTGGTCATGGGCGACGCCCTGGCCATCGCACTCATGGAGAAGCGTAACTTCCGGCCACAAGACTTTGCCCAGTTCCATCCAGGCGGCGAGTTGGGCAAGCGCCTGCTGACTACAGCCAACGATGTGATGCGCTCCGATGATCTGCCTGTCATTCCTGCCGACATGCACCTAGGCGAGGCAATCATCCACGTGAGCAAAGGAAAACTGGGACTGGGCGTATCGCTCGAGAACGACAAGGTTTCAGGTCTTATCACCGATGGCGACATCCGTCGTGCCATGGAGAAATGGCAGGCAGAGTTCTTCAATCACACCGTGAGCGACATCATGACTCGCAAGCCCAAGTGTGTGCTCCCGACGACTAAAGTGACCGAGATACAGAAAATCATGCAGAAATACAAGATTCACACCGTACTGGTGGTAGACCAAGGGAACCATCTGCTCGGCGTTGTCGATCACTATTCGTGCATGATATAATCGAATGGGTATAATGCGATGAGAGAATTCTTGTTTTTTCCTTTCAATAGACAAATGGCGAGAAAGGCCACCACGGCTTTCGTCCTCCTCCTCATGTTCATCTCCACCACACGGGCGCAAACCAGCGACTCCCTCATCGTCAGCCAGTTGCGGCAGGAGGGCGTGACGTTCTCGCACGACAATTCAGTCGCTTTGCTCACGAGTGGACAAGAGAAGTTCGACGACATGTTTGAGGCCATCCGCCAAGCACGCTCATCCATTCACCTCGAGTATTTCAATTTCCGCAACGACTCCATCGCCCGCGAGCTCTTCCTCCTGCTTGAGGAAAAATGCGAACAGGGTGTTGAGGTGCGAGCGCTTTTCGACGGTTTCGGCAACGACTCCAACAACCGTCCACTGAAGAAGAAGCACCTGAGGGCCATCCGCTCGAAAGGGGTACAGATCTACGAGTTCGACCCCGTGCGCTTCCCTTGGATTAACCATGTTTTCACGCGCGACCATCGAAAGATTGTCGTCATCGACGGGCAGATTGCTTACACGGGCGGCATGAACGTGGCCGACTACTACATCAACGGCACCGAGCAGGTGGGCTCGTGGCGCGACATGCACTGCCGTATCGAGGGCTCCGAGGTAAACATGCTCCAGCGCATCTTCGCTAACATCTGGCATAAAGTAACCAAAGAGCGACTCACCGACCCAAAGTACTATCAGGGAGGCAAAACCCCTACCCACTTCAGCCAGCTCAAGCCTGATACCACCGCCACCGCCGGTCGCAAGATGGTGGGCATTATCAACCGGGAGCCTAGGACTTCGAACAAGATAATCCGGCAATTCTACGCCAATGCCATTAACGACGCGAAGGACAGCATTAAGCTCATCAACCCCTACCTCACCCTCAGTCACAAGCTGAAGAAGGCGATGCGCAATGCCCTCAAACGCGGCGTCAAGATGGAGGTGATGGTATCGCAGAAAAGCGACATCGCGCTGACACCCGACTGCATGTTCTACAATGTGCACAAGCTCATGAAGCAAGGAGCCGACGTGTGGATCTACGTACCCGGATTCCACCACACCAAGGTCATCATGGTTGACGGACGCTTCTGCACCGTGGGGAGCGCCAACCTCAACTCGCGAAGTCTCCGATGGGACTATGAGGAGAACGCCGTCATCATAGACCGCAACACCACTATGGAGCTTATCAGACTGTTCGAGCTCGACAAGGCCGACTCGTTCTATCTGACCAAAGAAACGTGGAACAAATGGCGCACTCCTTGGAAGAAATTCGTCGGATGGTTTGCCCACATCCTGGCCCCGTTCCTATAGTTTATCAAAGACAAAGTTTTTACGGAGAGTTTTGTTTTGTCATTTCCGAAACAAGCACTTCATTGGATTGCAGTATATAACCGATTCTGCATTGCTGGCAAAGCTTTGATAGTCATTTTACCCAGAAGCAGAAAGGCCATCAAATAGAATATACTTTCTATAAGCATGCCCAACACCTTCAAGTAGAGTGTTTTATTCTAGTTCAGGCAAACGGTTGGAACATCGTATATAAAGTGTTTCCAGGCACACTCAAACAGAGTTCTCTATCCGAATACAAAGGCTCATTGCTCAACAGACAATACTCAATGCTCAAACAGCCGGGCTATCAGTTGGGCAAGCGCCTCCCCTCTTACGTTCCGCGCAATCACATGATTGTTGCAATCAATTACCACAGTGTGGGGAACGGTCTTGACGTCGTAAAGGGTTACAGCCTCACACTTCCACTTTTTCAGCTCGGAAACATGCAGATACGGAAGGCTGTCTTTCTGAATGGCATCTGTCCATTTCTTAAGGTTATCGTCAAGCGAAATACCGATGATCTCGAGACCTTGAGAGTGGTATTTCTCATAGAGCTTCACCAGCAGCGGGTTCTCTTTCCGGCAGGGATAGCACCAGGAGGCCCAGAAGTCGATAATCTTCACCTTGGCAGGAATGTCGTACAACGTCAGTGTCTCACCCGTGGGCGTCTTCATAGAGAAATTCGGGGCAGCAGCTCCTTTCTCAAGTGCTTTCAGCAGGTTGATGCGCTCAAGAATTCTCATTGCCTGAGGATTATCCCTGCCAGCTCCGTCAAGTTTGTCGTAGATGGCAGTAAGTTCCTGTAGTCCTTTCTCCTTGAGGTCCATGCTGAAGAATACTGCGCTGGCAAAACGGTCAGGATAAGATTCGAGCAATCTCAGCTGCGCCTTCTTTGTCGGAAGGACAATCAGGCTGTCGCGCTCGCGATAGTACTTTCTGATAGAGTCATTGCGCCTGTCAGCGATGGGACGAAACCTAAACTCCTCAAGTAGTTTACATTGAGCCACGCGCGTCTCAATATATTTGCTCAGGACATTCTGCTCTAGGGTACCAGTGAGCGAGAGGACCACATTGCCATCGAGCAGCACCTGATAGTTGCCTTCGTCAAGAATAATGGGTATATGGTCTTTCAGCCGGTCATTGATAAGCAAATAGCCGACCTTACGGTTTGCCACGGAGCCGGTCATCACAAACCGCCCACCAGAGATGGTGCTTTTCCCGATGGTATCGAGTTTCTGGTTATCGTTGTAGGCTATGAGAGTTACCTGACCGCTGGCATTCGGATCGAGGCATCTGCCCTCAATCTTGTAGTCTTTGGGAGCATTGGCTGCCGCTACTAGTGCTAACATGCCCATCAACAGTCGGATTATCATTTCAGGGCCCTCCAGCTAATGTTCTTGATTTTGGTCAGACCATCCCAGGTATTCTCGGCATCTGCCTTGATAGTAACCGAATTTGGGTTTGTATTCACCACGTAGCGCACCAGCCGTCCCTTATTGGCACTGTCGTAGGTAGCCACATAGAGGGCATTGACATCAGGTCTGATTTGTGTATCGAACTTGACCATAGTGATTTCGCCTCCACCCACATCGAACGAATAACATTTCTCGTTGCCTGGGTCATAATCGTAAGCGTAAAGCTTATTACCCGACATATAGAAGAGCACCGTCCGGAGCGACGAGAATGCAAACATAGTGGCATTGACAAAGCCCGTGGCGATGGAGGTGTTGACCTGATAAGCGCCAATCTTCTCGGGTTTACTTCCATATGCATACATTTTGTAAATGAAGAAGTTGCCCTGTTGGTCTTTCATCAAGGCGAATGAGTTGCCTGAGCTCTTGCCGCCATCCTTGTTGAAGGTATTTTCGCCATAGATGAGCTGCCGTCCCGTAGAGCCCTGATTCCAGGGGAAAGGATCGGCCGGTTGGTCGACCAATTCATAGGAGAAAGTGCTGGTGTTTGTGGCCCTAAGGAAGCGGTTGTTGATGGTGTCGTACCACACCACTCCATAAAAGTTCTTCAAAGGATAGAAAAGGAAAGGAAAAGCAGGCAGGAAATCGGTTGACGAGGCGCTCAGCCGATTCACGGGGTCTAGATAGTTGTCCTTATTCGTGCCCATGCTGGTGGTGAAAACGAGCCCATTGCTAGTGACCAGCGCCCGATAGAAATTATTACCCAGTCCTCCCGTGATATCGATAACTTGTGGAGCCACATCGACTACGCAAAGGTTGTCCTTGGGCACCGCTGAGGTATAGATAATCTTTCCGACGTGATTCTCTGTCGTCCCTAACATCGACTCTCGGTCAAGCCAATAGGAGCCCGACTCGGTCATCACCCACACCTTCACTGCCACGTCGTAACTGCTGCTATAAGGTCTGCCGGTATGAATGAACGCCACAGGACCTTTCAACCGAGGCAAGCCACTGTTCTTCAGAATATTCCTGACCACGGTGGTGTCGGATGCCATAGATACCATCTGTGCGTCGGCATTACCCTCCTCGTCTTCACCCATCAAGAGGATGCCCCGCGTAAAGATTGTACCAACGGTGAGAGCAGTATACGTCATCCATTGCACATCGGTGACGGTGTCCTTCACTTTCAAGTAAAGCGTATACGCGCCTGTCGGGAGGCTGACCACCGTACTAATGACCCTCGTCGTGGCAAGTGTGTATTTTGTGCCGTTTTGGGCAACGCATAACCACTCGTATTGGAACCGCTCTGAATCGGGGTTCACCCCCTCGCTCATGGTGATCACCGGGTTTATATCCAATATGGTGGAATTGGTCATAACCATGTATTCGTCATTGATATTGCCGAACTCCACCTCGTTGATCGCAACATAATCATAATTGCCCTTGTCTTCCGTACAACTCTGTGCCAATAGGCAAAAAACGGCAAATACTAAACAGATTCTTCTCATAGCCATTTGTTTTTATTGTACATGATTACAGGATATAAGGTACCCCCAAATATGATTTCCACGGGCAAGTGCCAACCCACATCAGCCGCCCGTCATCCTCGAGGACCGGATGTCCGTCGTCCAGAGACTTGATAAGATATCTCGCGACCGTATTCCTAATCTCATACTTCAACAGGGTAATCATAATGTTCGAGTCACAGAAGTCCTCATAGGTCACATCGCAAAGCTTGCACATCAGCTCCAGTTTCTTTCTCGAGAACTCGCCGAACAAGCCCGCTTCCTCGCCAGAGTCGGTAGCTTGACCGCTCCATTGCGACGGCTTAGTCATCACGTCGTTCACCACCAGCGTGTGAAGACTGGCATCAAAGGTCTCGACAACATCACCGTAATAAAGGTCCTCCACCGCGTGCCATTCGGGAAATGCAAGCTCAAAATACTCATTGGCAATCAGGCGGAGCCCAATCATAATATCCTTCTCCTGCATATCCGGCGTTCTTCGTACGGTGACCGGAACATAGCCATAAGCTTGACCTGCGGGAATGACGTAGTTGCCGGAAAGTGCCTCGTAGTGAACGCCAACGGTCGCATTCGTAGAGTCTGGATTAATCTCCACACGGAACGGACGATCCTGGTCGGATACAGAACCGGTAGCCATCACCTTCACATTCACGGTTACCTCATCCTCCAGAATCTTGAAAAACTCGATATTGGACTTGGGCTGAAACGGCCATATGGTCTCATTACCGCCCGCAAAACCATGCTGAACGGCAAAATAAACGCCCGGCTTTCCTTGATAATCCATCAATTCCCGCTCACATGCCTGCAAGAGCCAAGAAAGCAAAAAGGAGCAAACGAGCAATATAGGTATTCTTTTCATCATCTCACTTCGAATTATTCATTTACAATCTGTTATCTATCTCACTCTCGGGAATAGGAACAACATAATTCTTCAGCAACATGTTCATATCGCCAGACGTCGCTGAGCCGTTTGGAATATTCTGCATAGCATGACGCTTGTAAAAGAAGAACATCTGCCCCTCGCCTATCGTCTCTTTGCGGAACTCAGACATAATGACGCTCATTAATGCCTCCGCGTCGGCTGGCGCCAAACTTGGGCAGTTGCGCTTATTTCTAAGCGTATTGACATAAGAGAGAGCCTTGCTGAAGTCCGTCTCACACTCAGCCGCTATCAAATACAACTCACTCAGGCGGATGAGGGGCATCATATAGCAATAATGGCTGGTAGAGCCGTCCTTCAAAGCCACATCCTCGTACTTGTTGAATATCAGGTCGTTGTCTCCCTCGGCAGAGGCTGACCACATCTTATACCTCAAATCGTTCTGCGAGTCGTAAAGCTCAGGGACACGTCCAGAATCAAGTGTGCCAGCGAAAGAAAGAATATTCCGCGTCTCGAGTGTTGGAGCAAAATATTTCCTGAACACATTTATCCGGTTGGTGTTGTACAAGGAGAATATCACCTCGGAGGAGAACATCCTGTCTGGATAGGCTCCCGTAGCTGTGGCGACGGTTGTGAACGGGAACAACGGTCCCGCCTTAGAGATGGCATCCTCGGCAATGGCGAGCGCCTCCGCCTTATTGCCATTCCATAAATGGGCACGGGCGAGAAGGACCTGTACGGCAAAATAGTTCAGACGGTACTGCCTGTAGCAGAAATCGATGTTCTCACCGTTTTGCGGATTGTTCCTCACCCCATCAGTCAGCACGGGGTCGGTTGATGCGAGCAGCCCAGAAGCCTCGTTCAGATCCTGAAGAACCTTCCCGATAACGACATCACCCGTGAGTATGTCCTGAATACTCTGATCTGCCACGGTGACATAAGGAATAGCCTTCTCGGAACCATTGGCGGGCATGACAGGACCGTAGAGACGCAGCAGGTCAAGGTGCAGCATGGCACGCAAGGCCAGTGCCTCACCCTTGATAATTCTCTGGTATTGTGGCGTTAGGAAATCAGCTTGATCGCATTTCTCAAGAAGAATGTTAACGCTTGATATAAGGGAATACATTTTTGACCACACACTGGCGAAAGTGGCTTTTGCCGACGTGGCCGTATAGTCGTATCTGGAGTAATAATAATAGGCATACGAATTGTCTGTGCCGCCATCGTAATACTGAGCCAGCACATCTACGACCCCAACGGACAGATTTCCTCCATAGACATTGGTATTGTTCATTTCTGCATAGATGCCATTCAATGATTGTAGGAATCCTTTCTGGGAAGAAAACACCTCATCTTCTGTTAGGCGGTCGGAAGGCTCGACACTAATCCATGACTCACAAGAGGCGGTTGTTACCAGTAAGAGTGCCAGCAAACCGTTTATAATCAATCGCTTATTATTCATATCATTACAATTTATGTTCATACAAATAAAAGATTTTTAGTCAGAAACGTAATCCCAATGAGAATGATACGGAGCGGGCAAAAGGATAGTCAATACCCCTTTCGTTTTTCACCGTGGAAATTCTGAAGAAGTCATTCATATAAACCTTGAATGTAAGAACGGAGGCTCCAATCTTTTTCAGCCATTCGCCATGGTTTTCATAGCCGATGGAAACAGACTCACCCGACAGTACGTTATTGTCCTCGATGAAACGAGAGGAAATTGGAGTAATCTCTGTTTGAGAGATAGCCTTGAACTTAGCCTCATGGCCAACATACTGCCAGCGGTCGTACAATGCCCTCTTGTCTTGGTTCTCGAGCATCTTGGCTGTGGTAATGTTCTCAACCTTGTTGTAGAGCGTGTTCATGAAAATCTGTCCTCCCAGACGGTATCGGAGATTGATAGAAGCTGTAAAGCCTTTATAGTAGAACGACGTCCCAATAACACCTTCAACGTCGGGTTCCGTGTTACCGCAGACCACCTCATCGTCATAATCGTGAAGGAAGGTCTGGTTGTCGTTTTTGTTGACGAAGACCTCACGGCCTGTCATCGGGTCAATACCGTTCGACCTGACGGCCCATAAATCGTAAGGACTTCCACCATCGTAGAATCTAGTCAAGTTGCGGCTCTTGTTCGCATTGTTGTAAATGCCCAGCGAGTTTCCAATATCCTTGTATTTCGTTGTCATGTGACGCATATTCAAGTTTGCCGACCACAACAGGTCGTTCTTCTTGATGATAGCATAGTTCAACACCAGCGTCACACCCTTTGTTTCCTGTGTTCCCAGGTTTCTAAGCACCGTAGAGGTACCTGTCGACTCCGGAACTCCAATACTGACCAACAAAGGGTCGGTTATCTTGTCGAAATAGTCGAAATAGCATTTTAGGCGACTATCAAACAGCATCAGATCGAAACCAATATTCATGTCGAGTGTCTGCTGCCAGTCCAGGCCTCTATTGCCCAAGTTCGTCACGTAGACAGTTGCTCCGAACGGACTGCTATAATTATTATTGTAACCATATATTCTCATGGAAACATAGTCGTCAAAATTCTGGTTGCCAGGATTTCCCACTGAGGCTCGTAGCTTAAAATAATCCAGCCATCCAACGCTTTTCATAAACGGTTCGTTATGTATATTCCAACCAAAACCTACGGACCAAGTGGTAGAGAAATGATTGTCAGCACCAAAAACGGATGAACCGTCACGACGCAAATTCAAGTCGGCTAGATAGCGGTTGTCGAAAGTATAGCCGGCATTGAAAAAGAGACTGGAACTTCGTTTCTGCGTATCATAGTACACAGACTTCTCTCCCTCGGGATATCCAATAGCGAAGGAAGGATTACGGAATTCATCATCGATGAATCCTCTCACCGCATATTGGCTATAGGTAACTTTATCATCTGAGAAACGCAAGCCGATAATTGCATTCAGGTGATGCTTTTGGGCGAAAATCTTCGTATACGACAACGACACCTCACCATTGTAATTTTTCTTGTTATTCGTCGACTCGGTGTATTGTCCCTTGTTTAGACGGTCTGCCTCCACATAGTCGGAAAGGAATGGCGACTTGAATATCTCGCCCTTTGCCGTCGACCATCCGATGCCTATCTTAGCCCTGGCCCGCAAGCCTTCCACAATCATCCAACCTAGCTCAAGGTTGTTGGTGAATCCGTGAGTGTTTGTCTGGTTATAGTTATTCTGTTCGTTGTCGTACAATGGATTATAGAATTTCTTCGTCGTACGTGCCAGCATATCCATATCCTTATATTCTATTGACGTAAGTAACATGTCGGGCTGTCCGGACTCATTGTATTTCCTGAAATAAGGATTCGCACGGGCATATCTGGAGAACGGAACGGTTTCTCTGTCTGCCTTGCTATAGTCCAAATTGAGATTATTAGCCAACGAGAACTTCTTCTTCCTATAAATCAGCTTGATATTTCCGTTAACCAAGTCTTTTCCGGATTCTTTCATCACGCCCTGAGTATTACCATAACCCACTCCAACACCGTATAGCATGTCGCCACTGCCACCTTCCAGGAAGAGAGTGTGCTTTTGCGAGAACGCCATGCGCAAGGGCTCGTTTATCCAATAAGTATCAACGCCACGCTTAATTTCAGCCAAAGTGAGGTTATACCTCATCTGATTACTCTCGTCCGTAATTTGGTTATTTTCATCTAGTTGGCCAAAATAGCCGGATAATTTCTCAAACTCAAGTTTCTCTGTCGAGTTCATCAGATTGTAATCACTCAGGTCAGCATAGGTGACAGAGAAGTTTCCGAAATAGTTGACTCTTAGCTGTCCAGGCTCGGGTTTCTTGGTTTCAACTACTATGACACCATTAGCAGCCTTAGAACCGTAGATAGCCGTGGCGGCTGCATCTTTTAGAATGGTGATACTTGCCACACGGTCCATATCCAAATCGTTGATGGTTGACAAGGTTGACTCAAAACCGTCTAAGATGAAAAGTGGTTGGTTAGGGTTGACGAAATTCTCTTCGGTCAATCCCACAATACTAGTCTTTCCCCTTACCTCCACATCGGGCAACCTGTTCGGGTCGGAACCAAACGTCTCATTCTCTACAATGGCAAAAGAAGGGTCGAGTGTCTTCAGGCTCTGGAGCAGGTTCTGATTGCCCACCATTTTCAGTTCACCGGAATCAAAAGTTGTAGCAGAACCTGTAAAACTCTCCTTGTTCCGGTTATAGATACCAGTAACCACAACACCGCCAAGTTCATTGTCCGACCGTAACACCACATCGCGTTTCACATCGGTGTTGCCCTGAGCTATTTGGACATATTCCGTACCTAGTCCTACGTAACTGAATTTTAGCGTCGTGGCCCCAATAGGAATCGGAAAAGAATAGAATCCTTCCATATCAGTAACACTACGTATCTGTTCATCTCCTATCGACACAGGGACACCCATCAGCGGCTCGCCAGCCTCATCACGCACATAGCCGGAAATCTTTCGCATATGCCCTGACGCTTCTCGAGGATTTGGACGAGCCTTAATCATTACTGATGAACCCTCCATCTCATATGTACACCCAATTTGCCTCGTCACATCATCGAGCACCTGCGTGATGGGGGTGTTTTGTGCTTTTAATGTAACAGTTGACAATGCCTTTGGAAGTTCACTACTATAAATGAAGCTCAATCCCGTTTGCTTCCTAACCTCTTCGAAAAGCTGCCTAACAGTTACATCGGTCATGTTGAGTGTGACCCGCTTGTCGGCAATCGTATTTTGAGCAAGAGCTATCAGAGCAAACATCTGCATGAGCGAAAGCAAAATCAGGGTTTTTGTTTTACTCATAGTAATGCAATATTTTATCATACAAAACAATATTTTTCTTTATTAACGTCCAGTATCTGATATGGATGTCTCCGAGTATTCAACATATCGCGAAATCGTGTAATTGAATTGAAACATTTCTGCGACTGCCAATGCAGGTGGTATTAAGCCCAAAGAATGGAGAGTAAAAAAGCCCTAAACCTGCAATATACATCTTCAAATAAAGTAAACACTTTTACCGAGGGCAAATATACAAAAAAAATGATTACATACAAAAAATACTAAACTAAATTCACCGATTGTTTATATAAAACCGCAAATGGGGAAAAATTTCTCACATACTTGTTAGATTTCGCGGCGTGTAAAAAATTTCTTAAAAAATAAGCAAAAACATAACAACTTAATAAAATAATTACTATATTAGCAACCAGATTATTATTAGCCTTCTATTTTGTATATTTGGTCAATCCTTTCTGTATTTAATTATAAAGCCTTAAGATATTAACTAACACATATAATAGTATTAACTAACATAAAGATTAATAGCCTATGAAAAAATTGTTTACTTTATTGACACTACTGTTGTCTTTCTCTATCAACAGTTTCGCAGAAGGTAAAACTATTTACCTAAGTGCCGGAGCATGGGCCGATGATGGAGGGCAGTTCGCCGTCTGGGCATGGGAAGGCAACGAGTTCGACAAGGAAAAGGGATCGTGGGTTCCCATGGAGTACGTGGAGAACGAGTTCGCGGTCTACAAGGCAGAGCTGCCTGACGGCTGTACGAACATCAACTTCGCACGCTTCTACTCATCCGTAGCAGCCGGGGCGTACGCATGGGAGAAGGGCGACACCGACAACAGACCGTCACACGTAACGGCGGACATCGAGCTCAAGGACGACGTCGACCTGTACAAGATTACAGCCATGGGACCGGCGTACAGGACCAGTGGAGGAAAGTCGGGGATGTTCGAGGAGGCAGGCAAGTTTACGCCCGCACAGTGGAACTGGAAGGACTACACCGTCACCTTCGAGACAAACAAGGGATGGGAGAATGTATACGCATTCGTCTGGAACAATAACAACGGGGCTAACTTCGACGAACGCGTCATCACACTCGAGAACGGGAAGATCGCCAAGCCAAAGGGTAACGGAACGAAGATCACGGCAACCCTCGAGAACGGCGTCTACACCTACTCGTTCAAGGCTGAGGACGCACCGCTCATGATCAGGTTCAGCAACGGAAAGAGCGGAACCGCCAAGGAGCAGACTGACAACATGGAGTTCGTCAATGGAAAGAAGTATGTATTCAACAACCCGGAGTATTATCTCGTTGGTTCGATGAACGACTGGACAGAGAACGACCAATACAAGCTCGAGGCCAATCCCGAAGCAGCCGGAGAGTACATGATTACCCTTGACATGGACGCTGGGGCTGAATTAAAGATCAAGAGTAACGGTGGAACATGGTATCCCGATGGAGTTGGAAACAACTATGTCATTCAGAATGCTGGTAAATACACTGTATACTTCCGGCCAGATGGAAGTGGTGGCGACGACTGGTACTATAAGTTCTTCTATGTAAAGGAGGAGGACAGCACAAGCATCAAGGCTGTTAAGGCTGCTTTGGAGAAAGGCGCTGTCATCTATACATTACAAGGTGTTCGTGTCAACAACATCCAGAAGGGCGGTATCTACATTATCAATGGCAAGAAGGTTGTGGTGAAGTAACCGATTACATAGATTCAACTATAAACTGATTAGTGGCGACTCCGTACGTACGGTAGCCGCCACTTTTATTTTTTCGCCAGAATAATCAAATGATTTCTAAACATAAAAAGGAAAGCAAGAACCTCTAGTTTGCTACTATGGATTTGTGTATGAACATCTATGTAACAAGTGCTTACAAGACTGGGGCGTTTTAATAAACTTCGTGGCCCGTTAAGCAGCCTTCTACAATCGTAGAGTAATCTTCCAGAAATTCAGAGGAGCCTTCTGAAATCAAGGAATAGACACCTATAATTAGCTGGTGAGCCTTATTATATTCTATCGTGGTAAACAGCAACAGATTAGTTGTTAACCAAATCGTACATCAAGGCCATGTCAGTCTTACCAATACCATTCTGATTAAGGAAGTCTGCATCGTGCTCAAAATCAATACTGATGTTATACTGTTCGCGGTTCAGCAGTCTCAGGTAGTCCTTGAATAAGTCAGCCGCCTGTGAGATGTCGCCCGCAATCCACTCACAATACCCGGCATTCAGGCTGTCGGCAGGTTGTGCCTGCCCACAATTTCTAAGCCTTTCATAAAGTTCACGAGCCTGGTCGAGTTTGCCCTGCGCCATCAGTCCCCACGCTTTTACACGTTGGACGTTCACATCCGATGGACTGTCATAATCGAGCTTGTAGATCAGTTGCATGGCTTTCTCAATCTCTCCCAGCTTAAGCAATACGGCGCTGTAGTTCAGTTCGTGGCTCCGCTTGTCGGGTTGCAATTCAATCAGTTTCTCATAACATGTTGCTGCACGCTCGAAATCACCGAATGAAAACTTCAGCCTTGCGAGACTCTTCAGGGCACGCAGGTTATCGGGCTCCATAGCCAGAATCATCTCGTAATTCATGCAGGCGACCTCGCCGAGCGAGAGATACTCATTTCTGACAGCCTTGAGCAAAAGGTAAGGAATGTTCTTCTTCAATGCCTCCGGCGTCTTCTCGGTTGACCTCATATCATAGTTAGAGATTACAGCATCGAGTTCCTCCATCCGCCTGTGCTTTAGGAGGAAGTTACCCAGCTCTACCACATAGGCGGTAATGGGAGAATCATCAAGAAGCGGATCTGCGAAGAAAATGCAACGGCGCTTATGCGGATATTCATCCTCGCGTGAGAACGGATTCACCAGGTCGGCCCTTCGTGGAAACAGACGGAAGAAACGGTAAAGGTCCTGAAGGTACATGCGACGGATGTATGCAGGTGTCTGCATCTCATTCTCGTGCATGACAGGCCCTAACGCCTCAGCCGAGCCAAGCATCTCTTTGACATTCTTGGGAAGATGGTCGATGACGGAAGTCATAGCAAACGAAAATGAATACTTATCACTATCGCAGAAAGGCCCATTGTCCACGATATTGTCCATCAACTGAGTGCCACTGAGCTTATCGACAATGTCGTTGAGGGCGGGATTCTCTTTGTAGAAAGGTGTGAGCCAGTTGGCCACATCGTGGAAAAAAGGAAAGTTCTTCATCATGGAGAAGCCGCCAAAATAGATGTCGGAGCCAGCCTTCTGCATCTCCATCATCCGTCCGACAGTCTTTTCCATCTCCTCCATAGCCTGATCAGCGGCACCAGGATTCAAGATGTCCTCCATGGGGTCATCCTCTTTCTCAATGATGCCGAAGCGTGTAATCTCAAAACTATTGTTCTTGAGCAACGAGGGCATGATATCTTTCTGAATGGTACGGTTGTCGTTCTCAGCATTCAGACAGTAGACAACCTGCATCTGAAGCTCCAGCAATTCCCTACACACCTGATCGTCTTGTAACAAGGAGAGAATCAACTGCTTCTGTTCACCGAAAAAGTCAGCCTCGCCATTGATGGAGAAGGCAACGCCCACCAACGCCCTTTGGCGCACATGCACGTCGACTGTCTGCTGGTACACGCGCACTAAAGTGCGGAACTTCAATATATCAAACTGTTTGATAGAGGCTAGCGTCAAGGCGCTGACCATCATCTGTATATCTCGCGACTCAACGGTAGGCGACAAGAACAGCGACTCGTAGAAGTCGGCCTCCACTTCATTCCATTGATAAGAGAGCCAGATCTTGCGGAAAAGGACAGACATGAACTCGGCATGGCGCTGATACAACTCGCGCTCTCTTGTCAGCCGCACGTCGTCTGCCTCAAGGCTGAGCATAGCCATCTCGGTGACGAAATTCTCTAAGGAGTAGCGAATCAGGTCGTAATCCCATTGTTTGCGCGACACTTGTGCATATGCCTCACTATATAGAGCCTTCTTCCGGAAGTCCTCGGCCTGAACCGTGTCCATCTCAAGGATATACAGTTTATGCACAAGTCCCTTATACATCTCCTCACGCTTCTCGTCCTTAAATCCACGTTTCATGAAATCGAGCATCAGCCGATAGTCCTCCTCTATCTTCTCCAATCGCGCTGCTGCCCTAACCTCGGGATAATCCGAGGCGTAGCCCTTCATCTCCTGAATGGCGTCCATCAGCCGGCGTTT
The DNA here is from genome assembly GCA_016291595.1 of Prevotella sp. Classification (GTDB taxonomy): domain Bacteria; phylum Bacteroidota; class Bacteroidia; order Bacteroidales; family Bacteroidaceae; genus Prevotella. Next base: position 11,025 of record JAEEXN010000011.1, on the reverse strand, counting down.
CCTCAACAATCCCTCTATTTTTGTAGTCATATCTGCCTCCAACTCTACATCAAACGTACATTAAAATTTCGCAGCCCTGTCGATATCTTTCTGGCGCGGTGCCTTCGCATGTTCAAATCGCAGTTTGGGCAAAGCCTTAAATGTCCTCTCGTCAATTTGAGTGTATTTCATGACAATATCCTTATATCGCCCCCATCCGTTGAGGTTCAGCGAGTCGCAAGCCATATTGTAGGCTTTGACAAATACATCGAGCTGTTGCTGACGGCTCTTGTGGCTTAGAGGTTTTTCACGCATGACGATAGCCCCCATACGGATATCACGGTTGCGGGTATCCATAAGTACAGGGTTCTTAAACAGGCGGGCAACTGTAGCCTGGGGCTCGGTCATAAGCATGGCGTCCATCTCGTTGTTCTGAAGCATGGACAGCCGTACATGAACGTCGTTGACAGGCACCTTAAACACATCGGTCTGCTTCAGTTTGACACTGTCGACACACATCTGCGCCAGCATGTCGGTGGCCGAGTGATTAGTCATAGCCACCATCTTGTCGACCATCTGCTTGAGTTCCTTCACACGTGACTTACGGTTGGTTATGAACTGCCAATATGTATTTGTGGCAGCCACATAGCGTAAGGGGGTTCCACGCTTCATCATCTTATTGGCACGTACCAAGTCTGTAATTCCAGCCTCTATCCTGCCTTTCTCCAATGCGTCTTGAATATCGAGATGTGCAGTATATGCCTTCGGACGTATGTCAGCTCCGAGCGTGTCGAACAGATGACGTTCCTTGGCCAGATAGATGGGCATACAGTCGAGAGTTGGCATAACACCGACTTTCAGGGCGGCAGAGTCTTCTTTAGCTAACCGGGCACGCTCAGCCCTGGTCAGCCGCTGTTTTTCCTCGTAGCTCTCTCCACAGGCGGCAAACAACAGTATACCTATTATAATTAAAAAGAGATTCCTCATCGTCGCTTTTCTAAAAGAAAGGGCTACCCAGCGTTTCAGAAACGAGAGTCGCCCTTCAGTTATTAATTAATGTGCGATATTAGTCAAAACACGATGCAAAAGTACAAATTATTTTCGTCGTTACAAAATTATTTCGTACTTTTGTAGCATGGCAAAAGATAAAATCGCATACGTATGCTCGAATTGCGGACAGGAAAGCCCGAAGTGGATTGGCAAATGTCCCAGTTGTGGACAGTGGAATACATTCAAGGAAATTCGTTTATCCAATGATACGGGTAGTATGGCCGCCAAGTCGGCAGCCACACATGTTCGTGCTAGCCTGGGCAATAAAAACAAACCTTTGTCCCTCAGAGACATCTCTTCAAAAGACGAGCCTCGCATCGATATGCATGACGAGGAACTCAACCGCGTACTAGGAGGCGGACTGGTTCCAGGGAGTATTGTCCTGCTGGGTGGTGAGCCCGGCATCGGAAAGAGTACGCTCACACTACAAACCATCCTGCATATGCCAGAACGGCACATCCTCTACGTGAGTGGTGAGGAAAGCGCCCACCAACTGAAGATGAGGGCTGAGAGAATCAAGCCTGCCAGCGATGATCCAGACAACAGTCTGCTCATTCTATGCGAGACTTCGCTAGAAGCAATCTTCGAGCATATCAAAGAGGTTAAACCCGAACTGGTGGTCATCGACTCTATCCAGACTATCTCAACTGAGGATGTGGAGAGCTCTCCCGGCAGCGTCACACAAGTACGTGAGTGCGCATCTGCCCTACTCCGTTTTGCCAAGTCGAGTGGAATACCTGTTATTTTAATCGGCCATATCAACAAGGAGGGAACACTGGCTGGTCCTAAGATCCTGGAGCATATTGTCGATACAGTTATTCAGTTCGAGGGCGACCAGCATTATATGTACCGTATTCTGCGCTCTATGAAAAACCGCTTTGGTTCTACGTCCGAACTAGGCATCTACGAGATGCAGCAGACAGGACTGCGGCAGGTAAGCAATCCTTCAGAACTGTTGCTCACACAAGACCATGAAGGGCTCTCTGGCATTGCCATCAGTTCTGCCATTGAAGGAGTCAGACCTTTCCTCGTCGAGACGCAAGCCCTGGTAAGCACTGCCGCATATGGCACTCCACAACGCTCGGCTACGGGTTTCGACCAACGTCGCCTGAATATGCTTTTGGCTGTCTTGGAGAAACGTGTAGGCTTCAAACTGATTCAAAAGGATGTATTCATTAATATAGCCGGCGGACTACGGGTCACCGATCTGGCCATGGACCTATCAGTCATTGCAGCCGTGCTTTCCTCGAATGTAGACACGCCTATCGAAAGTGGCTGGTGCATGGCCGGTGAGGTAGGTCTATCGGGCGAGGTACGCCCTGTGAACCGTATCGAGCAGCGCATTGCCGAAGCTGAAAAATTGGGATTCCAACATATGATTATCCCCAAATACAACCTATCGGGACTTAACCGTGGAAAGTTCAAGATAGAGCTTCATCCGGTACGCAAAGTGGAGGAAGCACTACGTGCGCTATTTGGATAATAGAATGATGGCGCGCGCTCAAAATTCCCTTTCGCTGGTGTCAGTTTCCTCGCACTCTCTTTAACCACAAACACATTTACAAGTATCAAAACTCACAAAAAACTAAATCGATATGAAAAAAGCATTATTCACTCTTCTGCTGGTTCTGACCACATTGTCAGCTGCAGCACAAACCAAGATCTATAGTTTCACCGCGATTAATGATGAGGGAAAGGCAGTTTCCCTGAACGAATACCGCGGAAAGGTCCTTCTCGTCGTCAACACTGCTACTCGTTGTGGGTTCACGCCTCAGTATAAAGAACTGGAAGACATCTATAAGAAGTACAAAGACGAAGGACTCGAGATTCTCGATTTCCCCTGCAATCAGTTCGGACAGCAGGCTCCAGGCAGCATTCAGGAAATTCATCAGTTCTGTACGGCCAACTTCGACATTCAGTTTCCTCAGTTCGACAAAGTCGATGTTAACGGCCCTAACGCCACCCCGCTATTTACATGGCTGAAATCACAAAAGGGATTTGAGGGTTTTGGCAATACGGAAATGGGCAAGCGGATGGACGGAATGATGCGCCAACGCAATGCCGAATACGACAAGAATGCGGATATCAAGTGGAACTTCACCAAATTTCTTGTGGGTCGTGATGGAGAGGTTATTGCACGCTTTGAACCCACCGCAGCCATGTCTGATGTCGAACAAGCTGTGAAGAAAGCACTCCTCTGTAATGATGTAATACAAACCATCATGGGCCGCCGTTCCATCCGTAAGTATCTCGATAAGCCTGTAGAGCACGACAAACTCGAACTCCTTGCCACCTGCGGTATCAATGCACCAAGTGGCATGAACCGTCAGCCTTGGCTGATTCGCGTCATTGAGAACGAGCAATGGATTACTGCCGTTACAGATATCTATAAGAAAGCCAATGCTGAAATGGTAAAGCGCGACCCGAGTTTTAAGAACATGTTCCGTAATGCTCCCAACGTTATTGCCGTATGCACTCCGAAAGGTGAAAGCAGCGTTGACGCTGGTATGTTAGGCGAGAATATCATGCTGGCAGCTCACTCTTTGGGACTCGGTACCTGCTGTCTGGGTGGTCCTGTCCGTTTCCTGAATAGCAACGAGCAATGCAAGCCCTATCTCCAGCAGCTTGACATCCCCGAGGGATATGCCATCAACTTCATGATTGCCGTCGGTTACCCCGACGAGTCGCCTGCCGCAAAACCCCGTGATGAAAAGAAAGTGAAGTATATCAAATAGGGATGCGCTTTCAAGGATAGAAGGCCATCTGATAAATAATGTCATCAAAAAAGCCTGGCTCATCATGGAGCCAGACTTTTTTGTTATGTATATCTATTGGTAAATTAAAAGATGTGCTCTCAAGATCTTCATCTATGAGTTACTTGAGTTTTACTTTCAGTCCTACCACTAGCATACGACCTGGGGAGTAAAGTGCATACTTACGGTTGCTGCTGTCTATACGACGATCCACACGGTCGAAAATGTTGTCAACACCAATGCTAGGCTCAACAAACGCCCATTTTGCTACGTCAAAGGAATGGGTAGTATTCAGATTCCACACACCATAGCCGGGAGCATTCTCGTAACTGGGAAAATAGGTCTTCGACTGCATGCGTCCGTTGAGGTTTACATTCAATCCATATCGTCCCCATGAGCGATGATAATTAGCTGCTACAGTGGCCGCATGGCGGATGCTGCGCTCTAAAGGGATCCATCCTTCATCAGAAGAGAGAGAACGGGCATATGTGTAGACATAGTTGGCAGAAAGGTTAAAACCCTGGAAAATGTTTGCAGAGATATTCAACTGCATACCTTTGACGTCACCCTTGTCACTGTTCTGATAAAGAGCATACTGCTGGAGCTTGCCAGCTTGGTCATCCGTCATCTCAGGAAACTCATTGCGTAGCATAGCTAATGCAGCATCGTCGACAGGAATACTCTGTTTTACCACCATGTCGTTGATGCGGTTCAAAAATCCCGTTATGCTGACAGCTATCATCTGAGAGCGGTATTCCGCGTTCAGAGAAAAATAGTTACTTTTCTCGGGCGAGAGGTCTTTGTTACCAAAACTAATCTGCGCCTTACCACGATTGACGGAGAAATAATGGTAGTAAAGTTCTTCGAGTCCTGGTGCACGGAAACCAGCGGAATAGGAGGCGCGGAAGCGGAAATTCCCAGGAGCATACATCAATGTAACCTTTGGCGTGAGATGTTCATGAAAGGTTTCGTGATGGGTCAGACGCAGACCTAATGTAGCCGTAAAGTCTCTGAAGAGTTTCATTTCATGCTGGGCATAGGCAGCAAGTGTATAGACATGCTCATCAATATTGCCAGAGGAGGTCTTCAGATTGTCCTGACGCCAGTCGGCACCAAAGATAGTCGTAGAATTGTTGCTTAATCCCAATATCGCTTTTACCTCACCTTCCAATGAGCGTTGTTTCTTGGACTGCACGTAGTCGCCAATGGCATTCGTCCCGGTTTCCACGTCATACTCCTTTCCATAGCGGAACCGGTCGACGGTAAAATCAGCCTGAAGCGAGTTTTTAGCCGTAAACTTATAGATACCACCCACATTCCAGCGCAGACCTTTATAGCGCATCTCGTATTCAGTGCCGCCAGTAATGTCCTGTTGTGTATCAGGACGGTCCGTAATCTTATGGGAATAGTTAAGACCTGCATTCATTGCCAAATGCTCATTGGGCGTGTAGGTAAACTTCTGTCCTAAAACATTTGAACGATAGCCCGTAAAGAATGGGGCTATGGTCCGCTGGGTTTCGGTATCAGACCCTTTGATGTATTCTAAGTTACTATTCTGATAACTGTCTGCCCTGTCATGACTAAAAGAGGTATATGAACCAAAGCCATTTTTATAGATGTCCAGGTTGACTGATTCAGTAAACTGTCCATGACCAGAAACACGAGTATCTGAGGTAACACTGACAAGATCCTGTGTGGGCTGGTCTGTAATGATATTAATCACACCGGCAATAGCATCCGAGCCGTAGAGCGATGATGCCGCACCGTCGAGCACCTCGATACGCTTCACTCTTGCCATATTGATACGATTGAGGTCTACATTGTTGGATATATCGCCAGAAAGTTTCTGCCCGTTAATCAATATCAGGATATATTTGTTGCCTAAACCATTGAGGCGGAGAAAAGTACCCATTGAATTGGGCGCCATCGACACCTGTGGCATCATACGAACAAGAGCCCCGTCGAAAGTACTGATGCCTTGTTCACGAATCTCCTGAGATCCAAGTACATGAACGGGAGTGGCAGTACTTTTCAGACGCTGGTGGTGACCGGAACCAGTTACAACTACTGGGTTCAGATTATAGGTCCGCTTAACGGCAGAGGAATCCTTTCGTTCCATCTTATGAATCTGAGAGAAAGAACATAGATAGAAAGGAAGGAAAGCAAATATGATAAGTATTCTTTTATGCATAACTTCATGAATAATAAAAAGATTATACAGGCATGTATCATCAAATCCCTCTTGCATTATTTCCAGAACCGGGAAGTAATATCAGAGAATTCATCATCAGAAATGCGTTTGTATAACCGCTGATTAGTGGTTCGGTCTTTCAAACACCCCAAATGCTCAATGTAAGGACCGATTTTTATATAGTCGAAATCGCGCTTGTGAATCAAACGGGAGATGACGGTCTTGCCACTATACCAAGCCACCTTATATTGAGGATGGTGGCTATGCATGTATTGGGCAAGAACATTGATGTTCTCAGGTTCTGCATCCCCGCCCATGAAACAAATACAGGTAATACTATTTCCGTAATCCCTGATAAATCCGTCAAGTACCATAGGCGTGAGCGGCTCACCTATATTGCCCCACAGATACTTGGAATGACATCCCGGACAGCGACAGGGACAATTGGAGATATTAATAGAGAGTGTTACCTCATCGGGAATCTCCTGAAAGACAACACCAGTATTGACGTATTTCAACATACTAAACAAAGGAAAAAGAAAGAAGCAAAGGGCAGGAGGTCAGACAACATCATGAGAACGAATAATGCTCTTGACTCCTTGCCCCTTGCTTCCGCCATTACATCTTAGTTGCTTGCGCATAGAAGCGACGGGCAGCCTCTTCCTGACGGGGCTGGCTGAAGTTGCTCACACGCTTCAGATAACCAATGATACGGGTCATATAATCAACATTCTTCGAATGGCAGTGAGGACACTCCTTCAGATAGCGTTTGTCAATATGCCCGCAATCATTGCAGATAGTATTGGGAATGTTAAAGGTGAAGTAGTTACAGCCTTCTTTGGCTGCCACACGCAACAACTGCCGATACTGCTCTTTGCTCAGATGCTCCTCCAAATTCATATGCAGGGCACTACCACCCGTAAGATGCTGGATATAAGGAGCTCCATGCAGCTTGAACTTGTCTATAATGTTCAACGAGTTATCCTCGACGATGTAGAAATATGAGTTGTAGCAGTCTCTCGGAACGAAGTAACCATCCTCACGATCCCACTTTGCATGCTTCACACCCACATTCTCGGCAGGGATCATCTCACAGTTGAACATCACATCCTTCGTGCGATACTCCTTATTCTTCTGCTCTACCAAACCCAGCACGGTCTGCACGAACTTGAGATAGTCAGGATTATCGTTGATCTTCAATCCCATAAACTCTGCGGCCTCCACTAGTCCGTTCACACCAATCGTGAGATACTGACGGGCAATATTAATATAACCGGCATCAAACAGAGGCAGCATTCCATGCTTCCACAAATCCTTCAGATTCTCATTATAGGCCAGTTGCACCTTATGACAGAGGTCTATCACGTCAAGCAGATACTCCTTATAATCCATCTGGTGATTCACAGCATACTGAATGCAACGATTCAGATTAATCGTGAGCACACTCTTCGAACCCGTAGAGACGCCACCGGCACCGAGCGTATAACTGAAACCATTATCCTGAATCTCATTACGCAGACGACAGCAGCTGGAGAGAGAGTCGGCGTTATCGCTCATATAAGTAAAGAACGAATGACCCTCACTGTACATCTCAGCCGTGAAGTCGGCCATGTCGGGATCCACCATCTCACCGTCCTTACTCAGCAGAGCCATCGTCTCAACGGGGAATGTAAGCACAGCCTTGGTGCGCTCCTTGTTAAACCACTTCATGAAACGCTTCTGAAGCCAGCATAATCCGGGCCAGTCAGGCTGACTGCCATCGGGGAAGTAGAAATTGCCAAACAACGACTCGAAGTAAGGTTTATCGTAATAAGCGATATTCCAGAACACAGCCTGATAGTTACGGGCACCTGTGGGTTGATTGATGCTGTAAACAATCTGCTCAAAACAGTCGGTTACCATTTTATCGATAGAACGCTGTTTCAGACTGAGGTCAACAACCTTGTCCGGCTCTTTCCAATAATCCTTTCCATATTCCATCCCGATGAAGTAATTCAGATACATCAGGAACTCTGGTGTTGCACAGGCACCACTCAGCATACTGCTCACCATGAATACCATGTTGACAAAACCACCACAGAACGACTTCAGGTTGGTAGGTGCAGTAGAGTTTCCACCAATCGACATCGTTCCGCCGATCAGCCACGGATACATGGTGATGCTCGCACAATAGTTTGCCAATGATGTCTCATCATTCTTGTAGATGAAATGATGGGTCAGCATATCAATATACTTGTCCGACAACTCTTTGCCGTACATTTTCTTGATACGGTCAGTAAGCAGTCGACGGTTCAGTCGGATAAAATTTGATTTGGGCAGCTCGCCAATCAGAGTAGCAATATTTTTATGCTCGACGTTAGCATTGGCATCATACTTCGAACCAGTTGCAGCATTCGCCGCGTCACAGTAGTCTGCCAAAAATTTCAACTTCTCGAGAGTCTCGCGGTCCTCCATGTGAGCCTGACGGTACAACATAAAGCTCTTGGCAACCTTAAAGTATTTCTCTTTCATCAGAGCCTCTTCTACCTGGTTCTGAATATCCTCAACCTTAATACCCTCATGAATATCCAAATGACTGAGTATCTGAGAGATACATCCTAAATCAATAGGCTCTTCTACTGAGTTGAACGCTTTGATAATCGCGTTCATAATCTTGTCTAATGAGAAGCGGTCAGAGCTGCCGTCTCGCTTGGTAATAGTAAAGTTTTTAATTTCCATAGATTGTCAGTTTTGGGAAACTTTTCCCCTTTAGATTTTAAAAAAGTTTCCCGTTTTGGAAAACTATTCATGCGAAATCGGCTACAAAGTTAATAAAAAAAACAATACCGCGTATACAAAAACAACAAAAAATTTCCCGTAATTTCTCACTATACTTTTAGTCTTCATGTCATAAACCATCAATTATACTTTAATCAATTCACTTAAAATATAACCTATGAATTGATTAGCGTTCATTGTTTCACCAACAACACTTAAATTGGTAGTGAATCGAACATTTATTCAAGTCTCGTATGTGCTCATTCATGTCCGGGAGAGTCAACAGACTATACAACTGAGAAAAAAGACATTGTTACAAAAATACCTAAAAATGATGATTGTATGTCTGAGATAAATTCATTAATTTTGCAGCTGTCTTATATATATAATAAGGTAAGGAAGATGAAGAATCAAAAAATGTATGAGGCTGACGATAAGATGATCTCTCTTATCGCAGATAATTATAGTATTCTGCAGAGTCTGGGCCGTTTTGGAATCAATCTGGGTTTTGGCGACAAAACCGTTAGGGAAGTATGCGAGGAGCAGCAAGTAGACACATATACATTTCTGGCCATTGTGAACTTCTGCATCAACGGTCACCAGGACACCGATGAGAGTGATAAGCTATCCATCCCGACTCTGATTCATTATCTGAAGGCAAGTCACGAGTATTATCTCGATTTCCAGTTGCCGTTCATACGTAAGGAGCTACAAGAGGCACTTGACGAGAACGACAGCCTTGCCCGACTCATCATGAAACTATACGATGAGTACGCTCATGAGATTCGCGTTCACATGAAATATGAGGAAAAGACGGTATTTCCCTATGTTGACGCATTGCTCAAGGGAGAGATCACCGACGACTACGACATTGACACGTTTTCCAAACACCACGGACAGACCGATAAGAAAGTACGCGAGCTAAAGAACATCATCATCAAATATCTTCCTTCCGATGGACTCCACAACAACCAGCTTTCTGCCACCTTATATGATATATATAATAATGAGGAGTGGCTTGAGCAACACGCCTTGGTTGAGGATTATATCTTCATTCCGGCCATCCGCAGACTGGAACGAAAGACGAAGCAAAACGACGTGTCGGTAAAAATATCGAAGATGATTAATCAGAACAGCAACGAGCTATCTGACCGTGAGAAAGACGTCATCATCAGCCTGGTTCAGGGAATGACAAACAAAGAAATAGCCGACCATCTTTGTATCTCTATCAATACTGTCATTACTCACCGCCGCAACATTGCCCGAAAGCTCCAGATTCATTCGCCGGCAGGACTTACCATCTATGCTATTGTCAACAATCTTGTAGACATCAGTAGCGTGCAACTCTAGAAGAGTGAATAGAGAAAAGTGAAAAGTAAAAAGTGAAAAGGGTAAAGAGAAAGTCTTGCTCAGATAAGGTAAAAAAAAACGAATCAACTGGGAAACCCATTGATTCGTTTTTCATATTTGTACTACTCGCTTTTAAATATGCGAGAAAAGCATTTTCTTTATTTTGCGTATGCCACAGAGCGGGTCTCACGGATGACCGTAATTTTCACCTGACCAGGATATGTCATCTCGTTCTGTATCTTGGTAGCGATCTCACCCGACAAAGCCTCAGTCTCGGCGTCATCCATCTTGTCGGCACCCACAATCACTCGCAACTCACGACCAGCCTGGATAGCATAGGTCTTGGTAACACCAGGATAGCTCATGGCAATTGCCTCCAAGTCGTTCAAACGCTTGATGTAAGCTTCCACGATCTCGCGACGAGCACCAGGACGGGCGCCAGAAATAGCATCACATACCTGTACGATAGGAGCCAACAGGGTCTGCATCTCCATCTCATCGTGGTGAGCACCAATGGCATTACAGATGTCAGCCTTTTCCTTGTATTTCTCAGCAATCTTAGCACCATAAAGAGCATGAGGCAGTTCACTCTCCTCGTCGGGCACCTTACCAATATCGTGCAAGAGTCCGGCACGCTTGGCCTTCTTCGGATTCAGTCCCAGTTCAGAGGCCATGACAGCACACAAATTAGCGGTCTCACGCGCATGCTGCAACAAATTCTGCCCATAGCTGGAATGATACTTCATCTTACCAACGATACGAATCAGCTCCGGATGTAAACCGTGGATACCCAAGTCTATCGCTGTACGCTTACCAGTCTCTATCACCTCGTTGTCCAGCTGTTTCTTCACCTTGGCAACCACCTCCTCGATACGTGCTGGGTGGATGCGGCCGTCAGTCACCAACTGATGCAAGGCCAGGCGACACACTTCACGACGGATAGGA
>JAEEXN010000082.1 GCA_016291595.1 Prevotella sp. | reverse complement strand
GGTAAGCCCAACGAATGCTCACCAGTCTCTTTCCTTTGCCAAAACTCTCACAAGAAATAAGCTAAAGTGGAATCTCACTCTTTGACCACTTAGTGGAACATCTGGCTGCGCCTCCAAATCAATGAAAGACAAGTTTGCCACCCTGTCGTTGTTTATATATAATCCTGTCGTTGTCTATATTTAATAAGGTGGAGATTGTGAACGAAAGTTAAATAATAAGGTTGTGGCAAAAAAAGTGGCGAAAATATTTGGAAGATATTGAATATAGTTATACTTTTGCAGTGTACTATTCAACTAGTACACAACAACAGTAGTAAAAATCACCCGGAAGGATGAAAGTAATAACCACCTAAAATAAATAAGAATTATGGAAACGATTATCACAGCTGCAACCATTTTTGCAATGTATGCAAACGTCGCCGTCATGGACGGCAGTAAGTACTGTTACAATGCTGACCTGGAGAACGGACAGGTGACTACTCTATATGTATATGATAAGGTTGGTGAATTGTTGCGTCAGCGTCTGGAGTATAAATATGAGTACGACGAAGAGGGCCGCCTGGTGACCAGAGAGACACTTCGTTGGGACATCGAGAGCCAGGAGTGGCGTCGCGAGAGCTGCTTGTGCTTCAGCTATAACGAGGCGGGCTACTCTGTGGAGCACTGCCAGTGGGACAAGGCTTTGCAGGCTTACAATGAGGCCGACGAGATGGCTGTCTACCATTATGAGTTTGATGGTCTGCTCTCGGTAAACTATATGAAGCGCACCAACGATTCCGACACGATGGATGTTATCGACAGCATGCTGCTGATGAATCCCAAGAACGACCTGCTGCTGGCAACTAACATTTTGTCGTTGGGAGCAGCCAACTAAGCAGTTGGAGCGGTATCTGACAGAACAATGGAAGCAAGATTACAGAATATGTTTTAATACGAAGGAATAGGACTTATGATACAGATTGATAATATCAGTTTCAACTATGCAGGCTCAAGCAACAAGGTGTTCAGCGATTTCAGCCTGCAGCTCAGTGAAAACAATATCTACGGACTGCTGGGAAAGAACGGCACGGGCAAGTCGACACTGCTTTACCTCATCAGCGGATTGCTGCATGCGAAGAAAGGCTCCATCACTTACGACGGTATTGAGACGTGCAAGCGCCGCCCCGAGGTGCTCGAGGAGATGTTCATTGTGCCCGAGGAATTTGAGTTGCCCGACACGACACTCGACGAGTACGTCCGCATCAACAGTCCTTTCTACCCCCGTTTCAGCCGCGAGGTGCTCGACAGCTGCCTGAACGATTTCGAACTGCCCACTACCCTCAAACTTAACTCTCTCTCGATGGGGCAGAAGAAGAAGGTGTTCATGAGCTTCGCCCTCGCCGCGGGAACGCGGTTGCTGCTCATGGACGAGCCTACCAACGGTCTCGATATCCCCTCGAAGGCGCAGTTCCGCCGCGTGGTGGCTAGTCATATGACCGAGGACCGCATGCTCATCATCTCTACCCATCAGGTGCACGATGTGGAGCAACTGCTCGATCATATCCTGATTCTCGACAACAGCCGCCTGCTGCTCGATGCCTCTGTGGCCGATTTGTGCGAGAAATACAGTTTTGAGTATCGCCAGCCGGGGCAGCCGATGGACGATGTCATCTACAGCGAGCCGTCGGTACAGGGCAATGCCGTGATAGCTCCGCGTCATGCGAGCGCGCCCGAGACGCAGCTCAACCTGGAATTGTTGTTCGACGCAGTGGCCACGAGAGCCATTCGGAATTCATAATTCATAATTCATAATGCATAATGCATAATAAGTTTAATGCGTAATACATAATTGATTTTTGTTATGAAGAATTTCAATATCAAACGATTCAAGTGCCTGCTGCGGTGGACTTACGAGCACGACAGAGCCGAATTCGTCAAATCCACGCTATGGGGCATTATAGGCATGATATTGTGTGTGGTGCTCATCCAATGGGGACAGAGTCATACCGAGACGCCAAACAAGGTGGGCATGATGGCCATGTTGTTAGGCTTTTTGACGGCTATTGTCATCACAGGCAGTAATATGCACTATTGCATGAAAACGCGCGACGACTGGCGCATGCTGTCGGTGTTGCCCGCCAGCAACCTGGAGAAGTTCCTGGCCCGCTATGCCTCATCGCTATTGATGATGGTGGGCGTGTTTGTAGCACTTGCCGTTGCCGACGTTACTCAGTATTTGGTCATACTTGTGATGAACTCGGAAAAGGCCATCTTGTTGGGCAACTATTTCCTGCACAGTAGTGCATTCCATATGATTACTGATGGGTCGTTTGCCGGCAACGTGGGAATTGCCAGTTTTGTGCTGATGCTCCACTCGTGTTATCTGGTGGGTAATAATTTCTTCCGCAACACGAAATACGGCTGGGTGTTCCCCAACTTGACGCTCGTGCTGTTGGGCGTCCTGCTGGGCAGCCTGTTGGCGTGGCTGAAGCCCGAGTTTAGTGCTCCCGCACAGTTTATTACCGCGTTGTGTCTCCTTGTCACAGTGTTCAACTACTGGCTGGCCTACCGGTTGTTCTGCCGTCGCCAGCTGATTGGCAAATTCGTTAATCTGTAAGCAATTATGAAAGAGTTTAGTTTCACCAGATATCTTCGCACACTACGGTGGTTCCTGCAGGCCAACCGCACCCAGTTGTTCTTTTGGACTGCAGGCTCGGCATTGAGCATCTTCGTGGGCGAGTTGTTTTTCTCTTGGATTCCTTTGAGGTTTTCGACCACCACAGAATTCTATGCTTCGAACATCATGGCCCTTTCCGGCTTTTTCGCAGCCGTTCTGCTGATAGTCGCGTTGGTAGCCTTTTCCAGCATCTTCTCCATCATTCAGAAGAGGCAGCGTGCCAGCTTGTTCCTCATGCTGCCCGCCACCAATGGTGAGAAGTACGCCGTGCTCCTGACCTATGTCACGCTGGTATGGCCGTTGAGTGTGCTTTTGGCTTTTATCGTTGGCGACACACTTCGCATGCTGGTCATGCCGTTGTTCTATCGCGTGGACTTTGTATCGGGCGTTCCCGCCATCTTCGACATGCTGACGCCTCACGCTTTCAGTGGTGTGAACGGAACCTCGCTGGCGGCTGCAGCCTTCATGCTTGTGCTGCTGGTATGGTCGCATTCCATCTACGTGGCAGCCGGCTCGGTGTTCCGCAAGCATGCTTTCGTCATTGTCACGATGGCCCTGTTTGTCTGCGTGGGCACATTTGGATACATCTGGAGCCTGTTGTTCGGCAGATTCCGGTTGATGAGCAACTACGACGGTGATCTCTACGTCCATCCCGTTTTGTGGGTTGTCACGATAGTACTGGCTATATGGGCCGTATACAACTACCGGCTGAGCTACCGCCTGTTCAAGAATTTGCAAGTTATTAACGATAAACGCACAAACCTATGATATTCAATAACGACAAACCGATTTATCTGCAGATGGCCGACCGTCTGTCCGACGAGATTCTGGCAGGCACCTATCACGATGACGAGCGTATTCCAAGCGTGCGCGAGTATGCCGTACTCCTGCAGGTAAACACCAATACCGCCGTGAAAGCCTATGAGGAGCTGGCGCGCAACGAGATTATCTACAACCGGCGCGGACTGGGCTACTTCGTGACGAAAGGCGCCAAGCAGCGAATACTGAAGGTGCGCAAACGGGAGTTCATGGAGCAGCAGTTGCCCGAATTGTTTAGAAACATGAAATTGCTGGATATTGATATAAAAGATGTCAATGAGGCCTGGAATAATTTCTAGGCCTTGCAACTTTCTATATCTTTGCATCGTCTAAAAGAAGGATTAAAGAATTACAAGTTGGTTTATTGAAACTTTAAAACCGTGATACATTTACAGGACATCAACAAAACCTACATGGGAGCGCAGCCGCTGCACGTACTGAAAGGCATCAATCTCGACATTGCGAAAGGCGAGTTTGTCAGTATCATGGGCGCGTCGGGGTCGGGAAAATCGACACTTCTCAATATTTTGGGCATTCTCGACAACTACGACTCAGGTACCTACGAGCTCAACGGGGTTCTCATTAAGAATCTCTCGGAGAGCCGCGCTGCCGACTATCGCAACCACATGATAGGTTTTATCTTCCAGTCGTTCAACCTGATCTCGTTCAAGACCGCTGTCGAGAACGTGGAACTGCCGCTGTTCTACCAGGGCGTCAGCCGCAAAAAGCGCCATCATCTGGCGTTGGAGTATCTGGAGCGTCTCGGTCTTCTGGACTGGGCCGACCATTATCCCAACGAGTTGTCGGGCGGACAAAAACAGCGTGTGGCCATTGCCCGTGCGCTGATCACCCATCCGCAGATTATCCTCGCCGACGAGCCTACGGGCGCGCTGGACTCGAAGACGTCGGTGGAGGTGATGCAGCTGCTCAAGAAACTCAATCAGGAAGAGAATATGACCATTGTTGTGGTGACCCATGAGAGCGGCGTGGCCAACGAGACCAACAAAATCGTGCATATCAAAGACGGCATCATTGGCGACATCGAGGTGAATCTCGACCATAAGGCTTCGCCCTTTGGCGTGAACGGAGTGATGAAATAGGCCGTTCCGCGCATCGCAGAGCAGCCCTCTGGCATCACAGATCAGCCCTCTGGCATCGTAGAAGAGCCCTCTGCCGTTGCAGAGACGCCTGATAAGAAACATAAAAGAAACTTTAATGCATAGCGAATCTCTATGAGAGATATCATCACAGAAATATGGAGCACCGCCCGGCGCAATAAGCTTCGTACCGCGCTGACTGGCTTTTCGGTGGCATGGGGAATCTTCATGCTCATCTTCCTGCTGGGAGCCGGCAACGGACTTATCAATGCCCAGCTGCAGCAGAGCAACCGTTTCCTGGCCAACTCGATGAAGGTCTTTGCGGGCAGAACCGCCAAATCGTACAAGGGACTGAAGGAAGGCCGCTACATCCAGCTGATTGACAAGGACATGAATACCACGCGTCAGTCGTTCCGCGACAATATTGACGAGGTGGGTAGCGAACTGAGCCAGGGCGGACTGATTATCAGCCGCGGACAACAGTATGTGAGCGGCTCGCTTACAGGCGTCTATCCCAACAACGCCCTGATCAACAAGCGCGAAATGCTATACGGCCGTTTTGTCAACGATATTGATATTCGTGACTGCCGCAAGACCATTGTGCTGAGCCGTACCATGGCCAAGGAACTGAAGGAAGATTATCCGACACTGGTGGGCGAATATGTGAAGGTAGGAAATTTCGCCTTCAAGGTGGTGGGCATCTACCAGACCGACGAGTCGGAGCGGAACATTGATGCCTATACAGCCTTTACGACGGTGAAGACCATGTATGGCATGGGTAACCGTGTGGGAAATATTGAATACTCATTCCACGGACTGCCAACCCTGCCTGACAACAAGGATTTTGAGAAGAAATACCGCGAGCGCATCAACTACAACCATCAGGCAGCGCCCGACGACGAGCGTTCCATCTGGTTGTGGAACCGCTTCACCGATAACATTCAGATGAGCATGGGCATTGGCATCATCCGCAGCTTCTTGTGGATTGTGGGCCTGTTTACATTGTTAAGCGGCATCGTCGGTGTCTCAAACATCATGCTCATCACCGTCAAGGAGCGTACCCACGAGTTTGGCATCCGTAAGGCCATCGGAGCCAAGCCCTGGTCGATACTGAAGCTGATTATCGTCGAGAGTGTCATCATCACCACTTTCTTCGGCTATATCGGCATGGTGATTGGTGTGGCAGTAAACGAGTACATGGATGCCACACTGGGCCACGAGGTCGTCAATACGGGATTGTTCAAGGCCACCTTCTTCGTCAATCCCACTGTAGGACTCGACGTCTGTATCGAGGCCACGCTCGTGATGATTATCGCAGGAACCATAGCCGGGCTCATACCGGCGCGCAAGGCGGCACGCATCAGGCCCATCGAGGCATTGAGGGCCGATTAAACCATCAGCAAGGTCGCATATACTTGTCTTGCATGTCTGACCGGGCTGATAACAAAAAATAAGAATATGAAAGTAAGATTCGACATAGACAGCTATCGCGAGATACTCGACACGCTGACCCGCAACAAGAGCCGTTCGCTGCTCACGGGCTTCGGAGTGTTCTGGGGAGTATTCATGCTGATAGGGCTGATGGGTGGCGGACAAGGACTGAAGGAACTGCTGAAGAACGAGTTCGCTGGCTTTGCCACCAACTCGGCACTCATCTGGTCGCAGCCAACCTCCAAGCCGTATAAGGGTTTCCGCAAGGGCCGTCAGTGGATGATGGTCTATAAGGATGTGGACCGTCTGCGGGCTCAGGTGCCTGAACTGGATGTGATTACGCCAATGGTGTCGCGCTGGGGCAATAGTGCCGTATACGGCGACAAGCGCAACTCGTGCCATATGAGCGGTGTGATGCCCGAGTATGCACAGGTGATGGAGCCGAAGCTGGTGTATGGCCGCTATCTGAACGATGTGGACCTGAAGATGAGGCGCAAAGTGTGTGTCATCGGTAAGAAGGTCTATAAAGAGCTGTTCCCCGGCGGTGGCGACCCATGCGGCAAGATGATTCGTGTGGACTCGGTCTATTATAGTGTGGTGGGTGTTGACTACAAGGAGGGCGGCATCAACCTGAACGGACGCTCGGAAGAGGGAATTACCGTTCCGCTCACGCTCCTTCAGCAGACCTACAACATGGGAAATGAAGTGCATATCATGTGCGTGACGGCCAAGCCCGGAGTGGTGATGAGCGACATTACGGAGCGCATGCGCGAGGTGATAGCCCGTGCCCACACCATTGACCCGAGCGATGAGCAAGGCGTGATGGTATTCAACACGGAACTGCTGTTCAGCATGATGGACAACCTTTTCAAGGGCGTGAACTTCCTGATATGGCTGGTGGGACTCGGGACGCTGCTCGCAGGAGCCATCGGCGTGTCGAACATTATGATGGTGACCGTGCGGGAGCGTACCACGGAGATAGGCATCCGCCGCGCTATCGGTGCCACGCCAAAGATGATTCTGTCGCAGATTATTAGTGAAAGCATGGTGCTCACACTAGTCGCGGGCATGAGCGGCATCTTGTTCGGAGTGCTGATCTTGCAGCTGATAGAGCTGGGCAACACCGAGGATGGCATCCTGAAAGCCCATTTCCAGGTAGGGTTCTGGACGGCGATACTTGCGGCTGTGGCCATCAGTCTGATGGGAGTGCTGGCAGGACTGGCTCCGGCAGCCCGGGCCATGAGCATCAAGCCTGTTGATGCCATGCGCGACGAATAACAATTGGGAACTCCCGGAGATTCGGAATCGTCCGTTTGTTCCGGACTAAAATGAAACAACAATAAAAAACAAGAATATGAAACGCTATTCAAAACTGATTATTGCCGCAATTGTGGCATTGATTTTCATAGGAACGTTTGTGTTCCTTTGGAAAAAGTCACAGCCCAAACCGGTTGTTTACAATGAGTTCACGCCCAAGGTGACGGATGTTTCGAAGATGACTGTCATCACGGGAAAGATAGAACCGCGCAACGAAGTGAATGTGAAGCCGCAGATCAGCGGTATCATTACCGACTTGCTGAAAGAGGCGGGCGACTATGTGAACGCAGGCGACGTGATAGCCAAGGTGAAGGTGATTCCCGACATGAGCCAACTGAGCAGCGCCGAGAGCCGCGTCCGTCTGGCCACCATTAACTTGCAGCAGGCTCAGGTGGACTTCAGCCGTGAGGAGAATCTGTTTAATCAGCAGCTGGTGAGTGCCGACGAGTTCGACAAGGTGAAACAAACGCTGCGCCAGGCACGTGAGGAAAAACTGGCTGCCGAGGATGCTCTGGCTGTTGTCCGCGACGGCATATCGAAGAGCAATGCGAAAGCCAGCTCGACCTTGATACGAAGCACCATCTCTGGCATCATTCTCGACATTCCGGTGAAGGTGGGAAACTCGGTGATTCTGTCGAATACGTTCAACGACGGTACCACCATCGCAAGCGTTGCTAACATGAACGACCTGATTTTCCGGGGTAACATCGATGAGACGGAGGTGGGACAGCTGGTGCTGGGCATGCCGATGAAAATCACCATCGGTGCGTTGCAAGACCTGAATTTCGAGGCCTCCCTGGAGTATATTTCACCGAAGGCGGTTGAGAACAACGGTGCTAATCAGTTTGAGATCAAGGCTGCCGTGCGTGTGCTGAAGGGCAATAAGATTCGTAGCGGCTATAGTGCTACGGCAGAGATAGAGCTGGCCAATGCCAAGAATGTGCTCACCGTTCCCGAGAGCGCTATCGAGTTTAAGGGCGATTCCACCTTCGTATATGTGGTGAAGGGCGATGAAAAGCAGAAGACCTACGAGCGGAAGCCTGTCGTTACGGGCTTGAGCGATGGTGTTGACATCGAGATTAAGAAGGGAATCAGCAAGACGGATAAGGTGCGCGGTCCGAAAGTGGTGACAGAGAACAAGGAGATGGAATAAATAACACGTATCGAAGATGAGAAAATACATAATATATTTGATGATGGCGGTTTCGGTGCCAGTCTCTGCCCAGCCGCGCCAGTGGACGCTGAAAGAGTGTATTGACTATGCGTTGGAGCACAATATCAGCATCAAGCAGCGCGACCTGAACTGCCAGCAGCAGGAGATAGAGGTGAGCACGGCGCGAAACAGCCGGCTGCCCGACCTGAACGCATCGGCAGGTGAGAATTTCTCGTTCGGCCGGGGACTGACAGCCGAGAATACCTACACCAATACCAATACCAGCAGCACGTCGTTCAGTCTTGGCACGTCGGTTCCGCTGTTCACGGGCTTTCGTATTCCCCGCACGCTGGAACTGAACCGTCTGAATCTGGAGGCGGCAACGGCCGATTTGGAGAAGGCGCGCAACGATATTCGCATGCAGGTGGCACAGGCATATGTGCAGATTCTCTACAGCATGGAACTGTGTGATGTGGCCCGCAGTCAGATAGAGATAGACTCGCTGCAGGTGTTCCGTCTGAAGGAAATGCTGAAGAACGGCAAGGCCAGTGGTACCGAGGTGGCTCAGCAGGAGGCGGCAATGGCTCAAAGCAAACTGACAGCCACACAGGCAGACAATGATTACCGACTGAACATACTGGCGCTGACACAGTTGTTGGAGCTCCAGACACCCGAGGGCTTCGCCATTGAGCGTATTCCCGCCACGGCACTCCCTTTGAAAGAGATAGGAGGCGGCTTGTCGCCCGATGTCATTTATCAGGAAGCCGTCGGCATAAAGCCGGAGATTCAGGCAGAGGCGTTGCGCCTGCAGGGTACAGAGAAGAATATCGATATTGCCAAGAGTGCACTCTATCCGTCACTCTCGTTGAGCGGCGGACTGGGCAGTAACTACTACAAGACCAGTGGTTTCCCCGCCGAAAGCTTCGGCAAGCAGCTCAGCAATAACTTCAGCCAGTATATCGGCCTGAACCTGACGGTGCCTATCTTCAACCGTTTTGCTACACGTAATAGTGTGCGCACAGCCCAACTGAACCGCCAGAACCAGCAGCTGCAGCTGGAAAATACGAAGAAAGCCCTCTATAAGGAGATACAGCAGGCCTGGTATAATGCAGTCAACTCGCAGGCAAAATATGAGAGCAGCGAGGAGGCTCTGCGCAGTAACCGGGAGGCATTCACGCTGATGTCGGCCAAATATGAATACGGCAAGGCCAATATCACCGAGTTTAACGAGGCGAAGAATAATCTGATGAAAGCCGAGAGCGACCTGGTGCGTGCCAAGTATGAGTATATCTACAACCATGCCCTGCTGGATTTCTACAGGGGCAAGGAGCTGAAGTTGCAGTAATAGTTTATTTTTAGTTATGATGAAAGACGGCTTCCCAAATTGCGTGTGGCAATCGGAAAGCCGTCTTTGTTATGGTTTCTTGAACCTCGTTTACAGCAGGTTCATGGTATCGGTAGCAATCATCAGCTCCTCGTCGGTCGGGATGACGCACACGGTAACCTTCGAGTCGTCGGCAGAGATGATAGCCTCCTGGCCGCGAACATTGTTCTTCTCGGCATCGAACTTCACACCGAGATAGCCCAGGCCCTTGCAGATATCCTCGCGCATGCCAATCTGATTCTCACCAACACCGGCTGTGAAGACGATGATGTCAACGCCGTCCATGGCTGCGGCATAAGCACCGATGTACTTCTTGATGCGGTAGAAATACATGTCGAGTGCCAGCTGAGCGCGCTCGTTACCCTCGTTGGCGGCATTCTCTACGTCGCGCATGTCGCTCATGCCACCAGTAATACCAGCCACACCGCTCTTCTTGTTGAGCAGATTAGACATACCGTCGGCATCCAGTCCGAGCTTCTTCTGAATGAAGGTGATGGCACCACCGTCAATGTCACCGCTGCGGGTACCCATCATCAGACCCTCCAGCGGGGTGAGACCCATTGAGGTGTCAATGCACTTGCCATTCATCACGGCTGCGATAGAACCGCCATTACCCACATGGCAGGTAATCACTTTCTTCTCCTCTGCCTTCACGCCAAGGAAATCGCACACGCGCTGAGCCACATAGCGGTGGCTGGTGCCGTGGAATCCGTAGCGGCGGACGCCGTAGTTCTCGTACAGCTCGTAGGGAACAGCATACATATAGGCTTTCTTCGGCATTGTCTGGTGGAATGCTGTGTCGAACACTCCTACCTGGGGAAGTCCGGGCATCAGCTCGCTAACGGCACGAACACCCTTCAGGTTTGCCGGATTGTGCAGCGGAGCCAGTTCGATGCAGTCCTCAAATACCTTCAATACCTCATCGTCGAGTACAACACTCTTGTTGAACTTCTCGCCGCCATGCACCATGCGGTGTCCGACAGCATCAATCTCGCTCAGGTCTTTGATTACGCCAATCTCAGGGTCTGTGAGCAGAGAGAAGATGAACTTCACGCCCTCGGTGTGCTCGGGAATGTCGTGCATAATCTGCTTTTTCTCACCATTGGCAAGCTTTACCTTCACAAATGCACCGTCCAAGCCTACACGCTCAGCACCGCCACTTGTCATCACACTCTTGTCGTCCATGTTGTACAGAGCGTACTTGATAGAGGACGAACCGCAATTCAATACTAATATCTTCATGGTCTTTATCCTAATTGTTCTATTTTTTTAAGAAACTAATTAGTGATAATTTGTTTCTTATTTGTTTAAACCGTTTATTTCTTGGCGTCCATAGCCTGGCAGGCGGTAATGGCAACCATATAGTAAATATCGTCAACCGAGCAGCCGCGCGAGAGGTCGTTCACCGGGCGGGCAATACCTTGCAGAACCGGGCCGATGGCGATTGCGTCGCCTAAGCGCTGAACCATCTTATAGGCAATATTTCCTACCTCGAGACATGGGAAAACAAGCACGTTGGCGTTGCCGGCGATTTCGCTTCCGGGAGCCTTTTTCTTTCCTACGCTCGGAACGAGGGCGGCGTCTGCCTGCAGCTCACCGTCAATCTTCAGCTCAGGATCAAGTTCCTTAGCCAGGCGGGTAGCCTCGATGACCTTGTCGACTACCTCGTGGGTGGCACTTCCCTTGGTCGAGAAGCTCAGCATAGCCACACGCGGCTCAGCAAAACCAGCCACGGCACGGGCGGTCTGTGCGGTGCAAACGGCAATCTGCGACAGTTGGTTGGCATCGGGCATCGGCGTAACGGCCACGTCGCCTACTACCAGCACACCATCCTCTCCATACTGCTTCTGCTTCGAGATGAGCAGCATACCACCACTGACACAGGTGATTCCGGGCTGGCACTTGATAATCTGAAGAGCCGGACGAAGGGTGTCGCCAGTGGTCGAAAGGGCACCACTGATCTGACCGTCAGCACCTTCAGTCTTGATAATCATACATCCCAGGTAGAGCGGATTCTTCACCAATTCGCGGGCTTGCTCGATGGTCATGCCCTTCTTCTTGCGAAGCTCGCAAAGCAGCTGGGCATATTCCTCGCTCTTCTCGCAGTTCTCTGGATCGATGAGAGTAGCCTTGTCGATGTTGTTCAGGCCTTTTTCCTTTGCCAGTGCATGCACCTTCTCTGGGTTACCAATCAGGATGATGTCGGCAATGTCGTCTGCCAATACGCGGTCGGCAGCGGTCAGGGTGCGCTCTTCCTCAGCCTCGGGGAGCACGATGCGTTGCTTGTTTGACTTAGCACGCGCAACAATTTGACTTAATAAATCCATAGTTTGTTTGATATTAAAAAATGTGTTTTGCAATATTTAGAATGCAAAAATAGGAAAAATAATCGGAATAACCTATTTTATTAAGATAAAATATGCATTTTTCCGAAAATGGAGCAATGGGGGTGTGTTGCTTACGGGAAACCTATTCCGCGATATGGTCTCTCCATTTGCCTGTCTGACTACAGCAGAAATGTATGCTGTTGAGCTAACAGAGAGTTCTGGACCGGCAAAGGATTTCTCGGTGTCTTTATGTATTTAAAAGGATAGAATTTGCAATCAGGCATCAATTGGGTTGTAACTGGTCTATTCATTAAAGTCTAATTAGTTAACCAATTAGGGTTCAATTGGTCATCAATTACAACTCGATTTGTCATCAATTAGACTTTAATTCATCATGAATTCGAAAACCACCCTGTCGGTCATGATAAAACGAAAGGCGGAAGATTGCTCTCCCGCCTTTCATCTTTCAAAAAGACTCCGCTCTCGCGCTTGTCATTTTTTTGAGCTTGATGATATTTACAAGTCGTAGTGAAAATCTGCTGCCGATCAATACTCGAGAATGAGTGTCTGCCGCGGACTCAGCTTGATATCTTTCTTCAGACTGTATTTGCGGCCGGTGATAACATCCTCGGCTTCAGTCTGGTCGACATCAAACAGCTCAGCATAGCGGCTCATCTCCATCACTGCCGGTTTTGTGGTGCCATTGATGATGGTCATCACTCCGTGGCGGTGCCAGCGGCGGGCAACGACATAGACCCCGTGGTAGGGGATGAACTGAGTCTGGTAGCCGCGGATGATGGTCTCATTGCCATAGCGCCAGTGCAGCAGGGCCGAGAGCCAGTTGAACATGGCATTTTCGGCCTTGGTACGGCCTTCGGCGGTGAAGGCGTTGTGCTTGTCACCGGGGAATCCGCCTGGGAAGTCCTTGCGCACATTGCCGTCGGTCACCTCCTTGGTGCCGTTCATCAGTATCTCGGTGCCGTAGTAGAGCTGAGGTATGCGCTTCACGGTGAGCAGCAGTGCCAGTGCCTGCTTGAGGGCGAGCGTGTCATGTCCGTTGCCGAGGAAGCGGTCGGTGTCGTGGTTGTCGATGAAGGCCATCACATGGTTGGGGTCGGCATAGAGGTAGTCATAGCAGAACGAGTTGTAGAGCCTGTTCATGCCGTTCCACCAGCCGTCGGTCTCCTCGTTCTTGGCCTGTGAGAGACGGTCGAAGAAGGCAAAGTCCATGACGGTTTTCAGGTAGCTGTTCTCCTCCGACAGTTTCGAGTCTTTCTGCCAGGCAGCGGTATAGGCCGGTTCGGTGACCCATGTCTCGCCCACCACGTTGAAGTTGGGATACTCCTCGTCGAGGGTCTTCATCCATCGCGCCATGCCCTTGGCGTCGGCATAGGGGTAGGTGTCCATGCGGATGCCGTCGATGCCAACGGTCTCAATCCACCAGATGGAGTTCTGGATGAGATAGGTCATGACGTGCGGATTGCGGTGGTTCAGGTCGGGCATAGATGGGACGAACCATCCGTCGACAGTCTCGTGGAGGTCGATTTCCGAGGCATACGGGTCTTTCACGGGCGTCAGTTTGTAGCTCGTCTGCAGGTATTTGCTCTTA
>JAEEXN010000081.1 GCA_016291595.1 Prevotella sp. | reverse complement strand
AAACTTGTCAAATGTGAATGAGAAACTCTGCTTTTCTGGTTCGGTTCGATGTCAGTTCTTAGCTTATAAGGCATCTTCTTCCGTACTGGTTATGCTTGTTTGGGGTACAGAAGATGATGAATAAGGGTACAATTCATGCCTGTTTGAAAACTATCACTCCAGTGATAGATTGCTTTCACTCCAGTGATAGGACTCTCTCACTCCAGTGATAGGATCCTCTCACTGTAGTGATAGACTGCTTTCGCTTAGGTGATAGTCTTTTGGAAAGAGCGTTTTTCATAAGCCGGCTAAGTATCTTTCCAAAGTTTTTAGCACAACGATTCTTTTGCAAAGATACAAAAATAATGGCGGAAAATCAAATGATTCCGCCATTGTTTTTTCTGTTATTCGTTCGGGTTGATGTAAAGCTTGTTGTTGTAGAGTTTGGCATTCACCTTGTCCATTCGGTTGAGCGTCTTCACAATATAGTCGATGCCCTTATCGCGCGGAACGATGAAACGCATGCGATAGTCTAACAGCCAAGGCCGTAGCGTGATAATGCTCACGTTGTAATATTGTCCTATTTCACGCAGAATGTTGCGCAGTGGAATGTTATCGAAGTAGAAATATCCGTCACGCCACGAGGTGAACTGGTCGATGTCGGCAATAGTCTTCACTGCCATTTGGGCATGATCCACCATCAATTGCTGACCGGGCTGGAGAACGACTTCTTGCTTTTCACCTCTCGTCTCAGCTCGCTCACCTATCAATCTGCAGGCCACACGGCCCGTGACAAGTGTCACATATTCGGGATGTCCCGGATAGGCGGTGATATCAAACTCTGTGCCCAGCACGGTGGTCTGGCACTGGTCGGTGGTCACTACGAATGGATGCTGGGCGTCGTGAGCCACCACAAAATAGCCTTGTCCGCTGAAGGTAACCTCTCGTTTGTCGCCCGTGAAATGGTTGGGATAAACAATGCGGCTGCCTGGATGCATGAAGACGTGGCTTCCGTCGGGCAGGTCTACCTGCAACGACTGGCCCAACGGCACATTAAGCCGCAGTTGTTCTACCTCTGTTGTTTGCTCGCCTACCTCCACCTTGCTGTCGGGATGGTCCGCCTGGGCTACTATCTTAATGGGCAGTTTTGTGCCGTCGGCTGTGGTTACAGTGGGCTGTTGCTGCTCAGTGGCAGCCTCGAAGAACAGTCCTTCCTCCTTCTTCTGGTTGGGTTTCAGTATCAGTACGGCAGCAATCAGTACGGCTGCAGCTGCGAGTACAGCAGCTGCAATGTTACGTATGCGGGCCTTGTGGTGCCTTGAGTGGAAGCGGTTGAGCTGCTCCTCCACGTCGGGAGAAGCCATTTGCTGGCGTGCCAGCACGTTTTGAGCCACAAAGATATCCTCGCAAGCCTCTCTGAGGTCTGCGTTTTGGTCGATCATCCTCAGCTGCTCGTCGCTCACCTCGGTGTCGGGACTCATGATATCCAGTGCTTCTTCTGTCATTGTTGTTTTTCTTCCTTTCTTTATTAATGTAACGGATATACAGTTGAAATAGCTACCGAAAAAACTTAATATTTTATTTTTTTTCGTTTTTCGCGTATCAGGGCCAGTGCTTTCGATATGTGTTTCTTCACCATGCTCACGCTTACGTTCAGTCGTTCGGCCACCTCTTTATAATGCTTCCTGTCTATATAGCACCAAATGAAAATCTCTTTCGTAGGCGGATTGAGCGAATCGAGCATCTCTTGCACAATCCTCTCACGCTCCTCCAATTCCATCGGGTCGGAACTCTCATCGTAGGGAACCGATATCTTGGTGTAAAGCTCCGCGTAGTTGCGGCGCGTCTCCTGACGGCGCAACAAATCTATGGCCTTGTTGCGTACGTTTTTGTAAAGAAATCCCCTGACACCAGCGACTTCCATGGACTGGAAATGGCGCCACACATCCTCATAGGCATCGTGCACAATGTCGCGCGCATCGTCGTCATCGTGTAGAAACTGCATCGCGAAACAATACAACTCGTGGTAGTACTCGCGGAAAATGCGGTCAAATTCCTTTCTCTCGTTCATGAAAAAGCCTAGTGAAAAGCATCACTTTTCGGGTACAAATATAACAAATTCTAAAGAAAACTGCAAAAAAACGTAGCCATTTCTTTTTTCCATCCGTTTCATTAACAGATAATCTAATTACAAACTTCTAATTATTTACAGCTTATGAGCAGAGAAAAACTAACAACGCTGTTGCTTCTTCTCGTCATGAATGTGCTGCCGATGCTGGCACAAGACAAGGGAAACATCACGCTTAGTTTTAGTAATGAAAGCCTGCCCACGGCCCTCCGACAATTGGAAAAGGCCAGCAACTACAAAATCATGTTTACCTATGAGGATGTAGAAAGCTACAAAGTGAGCGGACAAGTGAAAAACGCATGGTTTGAGCAAGCCCTTCAGATGATTCTTGGCGGCAAGCCCCTCGACTACTCTGTTGAGGGTAACTTGGTGACGATCACCAAGAAGCGCGGCAATCAGACCAATGGTCGCAACCGCGACATCACCGGTATGGTGGTCGATGAGTTGGGCGAGCCGTTGCCTGGAGCCACTGTTACCAACGTGAAAAGCGGTGGTAGCCGTGAAACGTTTGCCGTAGTGACCGATGTGAACGGCCATTTCAAACTCACAATCAGCAACGATGTCAAACAGCTGGAAGTGAGTTACATTGGTTTTGAGCGCAAGGTCGTGAATCTTACCTCGACCAACAACTACAGAATTCAGCTCCTGCCTGATTCGAAGGCCATCGAAGAAGTGGTCGTAACCGGAGCCTTTACCCGTAAGGCCAACACCTTTACCGGTGCCGTGACCACAGTGAAAGGCGAGGACCTGCAGAAGGTGGGTAACACCAACGTGTTGCAGTCGCTGAAGAACATCGATCCCTCGTTCATGCAGATTGAGAATCTCGGAGCCGGTAGTAACCCTAATGCGCTGCCCGACTTCCAGATGCGTGGCGCTTCGACGATTGCCAGTGTGCAAGGCGAATATGCGTCGAGTGCCAACCAACCGCTGTTCATTCTTGACGGATTCGAGACCGAGCTGACTAAGATTCTCGACCTCGACATGAACCAAGTGGAGAGTGTCACCACCCTGAAAGATGCTACCGCCAAGGCCATCTACGGTTCGAAAGCCGCCAACGGTGTGATTGTCATCGAGACCAAGCGTCCAGATGCAGGCCGCATGCGCATCACTTATACTGGTGCTGTTTCGCTGGAAGTGCCCGACCTGACCAGTTATGACCTCACCAACGCTGCCGAGAAACTCGAGGTCGAGCGTATGGCAGGACTGTTTACCAGCGAGAATCCACGTACCCAGATATCTCTCGATCAGGCATATACCAGTAAACTTCGCGAGATACTGGCCGGTGTAGAGACCGACTGGCTGGCACAGCCCGTTCGCAACGGTTTCGGACATAAGCACTCCCTTTATCTCGAAGGTGGTGACAAGGCCATGCAGTATGGCGTCAATCTGTCGTTCAACCGCATTGGCGGTGCCATCAAGGGCTCCGACCGTAACACTCTTTCGGGAGGCATCACGCTGTCGTATCGTATCAAGAATCTGCAGTTCCGCGACAAACTGACCGTCGACTACAACAAGAGTAACAACTCGCCTTATGGCTCGTTCAGCCAGTATTACCGCATGAATCCCTACAGCCGTCTGTACGATGTCAACGGCAACCTCATTCCGTCGTATTCATATACGGGTAATGACCGGGCTGCCCTTAATTATGCCAACCCGTTGTATAACACCACATTGAACACATTCGACAATACGGGTTATACCACTATTACCAACGATTTCTATCTGGAGTGGTTCATCAACGAACAGCTGAAACTGACCGGACGTTTCGGCATTATCAATAAGCACTCTACTGCCGACCAGTTTAAGCCTGCCAACCATACCGACTTTATCAATACTACTGATGTGTTCCGCAAGGGAACATACTATCAGCTGAACGGAAACAACACCGATATTAGTGCAGACTTAGGCCTGCAGTGGTCGAAACAGTGGAACGACCATCTGGTGTTCATCAACGGACAGGTGAATATGGCAGACAACAAATACAACTCAACAGGTGTCACCGCCGAGGGATTCCCCAACGACTTCATGGACGACATCAAGTTTGCCGTGCAGTATGCCAAGGAGAGTAAACCCACTGGCGCAGAAGGTATCTCACGCAACTGTGGTGGATTGCTATCTTTGAACTATTCGTTTGCCGAGCGCTATCTGTTTGATGCCAACTACCGTCTGATGGGCTCAAGCGAGGCTGGAAGCAAAAACCGCTGGGGCTCGTTCTGGTCGGTTGGTGCCGGTTGGAATATCCACAACGAGAAGTGGTTTAAGGACAGCGACGTGGTGAACCGCCTGAAGCTACGCGCCTCTTACGGATATACCGGTTCGCAGGGCTTCTCCAGCTACGATGCCATGCCAACCTTTGTTTATTATGGCAACCGCTCTTACAACGATGCCATCGGATCGTATATAAAAGGACTGGCTAACGAAACACTGAAGTGGCAGGAGAAATATGATACCAACTTCGGACTTGACTTCGGTTTCTTCAAGAACCGCTTCACCGGTCGTATTGACTACTATATTGCCCAGACCAAGGGTATGGTGACCAATGTGACAGTGCCTTACACCACTGGTTTCACCACCTATGTGGCCAACCTCGGTGAGACGGAGAACAAAGGTGTGGAACTCTACTTGAACTACAGAGTCTATGATGGTGGTCGCAATTACGTGAATGTCTTTGCAAGTGCTGCTCACAATAAGAACACTCTGAAGAAAATCTCCAACTCGTTGCGCGCCTGGAACGATGCTCAGGATGCCAATGCGCTGGCCAACAAGACAACTGCCCCGCAGGTGAAATACTTCGAGGGCTGCTCAATGAATGCCATTTGGGCTGTTCCCTCGCTGGGTATCGACCCGCAAAACGGTAAGGAAATCTATGTGAAGCGCGACGGAACCGTTACCTACGAGTACGATATGGCCGACCAGGTGGTATGTGGTGACACACAGCCAAAGTGGAACGGACTCTTCGGTGTGAACGGTGAGATTAACGGATGGGGATGGAACATCTCGATGAACTACCGCTGGGGTGGACAGATGTACAACCAGACATTGGTCAACAAGGTGGAGAATGCCCAAATGCAGTACAATGTAGACCGCCGTGTGATGAACGACCGTTGGCAGAAGCCCGGTGACGTGGCTCTCTATAAGGCTATCACCGACCTCAGTACAACCTATCCTACCTCGCGTTTCGTTCAGGATTACAACCTGTTCACCATGTCGAGCATCTCTGTCTATTACGACTTCCGCAATTGCAAGTTCGTGAAAAACTCTTTCCTTGAGCGTCTGAAAGTCACCGCCTACACCAACGACCTGTTTGTCATCTCGAGCATCAAGACCGAGCGTGGTACCGACTATCCGTTCGCTCGCACCTTCTCGCTCTCGGCACAACTGACGTTCTAATGGATCATTCACAATTGATAATTCAAGATTATGAATACAAAAGCTATTATATATAATAAGGTGATGAATGCAGGAATGGCTTCTTGCCTCCTGCTGCTTGCCACTTGCTTCTTCACTTCTTGCAACGACTGGCTCGACGTAAACCCGAAGTCGCAGATTAAGGAGGAAGACCATTTCTCGCGTGAGGGCGGCTATAAAGATCAGCTCACGGGCATTTACACGGCCATGACCACCAAGAGCATGTACGGCCTGAACATGGGTATCGGATTTACCGAGGTGCTGTCGCACACGTACAACATCGACCCCAATGGCAACTGGCGCTATGCCAACGATTTCAACTACACGGAGGCGATGAGCGAAAACACCATATCCACCATCTGGAGCAGCACTTATAGTGCCATTGCCAACTGCAACATTCTGCTTCGTAACATCGAGAATGCCGATCCGAATATGTTTACGGACTACAACTATCACGTCTTTCACGGCGAGGCTTTAGGCTTGCGAGCATTCCTGCATTTCGACCTGATGCGCCTTTTTGCCTGTGCTCCGTCGATGAATGGCACAGCTCCGGGTGTGCCTTACGTCACAGAGTATTCTACAGAGGTAGTAGGGCAGAAGAGTGTCAACGAGACCATGCAGCTTATCGTCAATGACTTGATGAAGGCTCGTGAAGAGCTGGCATACGACACGCTTACAGCTACAGGTGAGTATCCTAATAAAGACTTCGACTTCAAACGCAACAACTTCAATTATTTTGCTTGCACACTGACGCTGGCAAAGGCTTATCTCTGGATGGGCGACACACAGAATGCGCTGCGTTATGCCAAAGAACTGGTAGACTGGACAGAAAGTGACATTTGGGATCACTGCTTCACTTGGGTTCACTACACCAATATGCAGCAGACTGCCCGCAACCAGTTGGATACCTCTTTCTCTACTGAGCATATTTTCCAGCTCCGCATTAACGATTGGGAGGACATCGGCAACTATTACTTTATGAGTGAGGGTGGCGCCAATGCACTGACCCCGGCTGAAGCTACTGTCGAGGATATCTACGAGATTTCCATGGGATTAGGTGGTGACTGGCGATATACGAAAGGATTTGAGCAGGACGGTGAAAAACGCTATTCAGCTAAGTTCTGGTATGTTGCAGGAAGCAGCTATAACAACATTTATCCGTTGCTGCGCATGTCGGAGCCTTTCTATATTGCAGCTGAGTGCTATAAAAACACTAATCCGAAAGAGGCTATCCGCCTGTTGCAGGTAGTACGTGAGAACCGTGGTCTCTCGGCAGACAATTTCCCGCTAAGCGAGAACCTTACCGCTGAGCAGATTCAGAACGAAATCTATAAAGAGTATCGCAAGGAGTTCATCGGCGAGCACGGTGAGTTGTTCTTCTACTATAAGCGTTTGAATGCCGCTGAGATCAAAGGTTCTGCCCTTCGTCCCGGCAAAGGCGTATATGTGCTTCCTATCCCCAGCAATGACCAGGAGTTTGGAGGATACTCTAATTAATTAATAGTTTACAGTTAAAAGTTTATAGTTATGATTACACATAATTCAAACAATATGAAATCAGGGATGAGATTGGTAGGAGTATTCTCTTGCTTCCTGCTTCTGGCCACTTGCTTCCTGGCATCGTGCAGCAGCGCCGACGAGGATTTCTTCTATCAGGATGAGCCCCGCGTGCGGCTGGTGGGCGAAGACACATGGGCTGCCGGTACCGACAGTGTGACCTTCTCGTTTGTAGCCTACGGCTCGGATGTCACCGAACAAGAGATACTGGTCGATGCTCAGATTATGGGCGAGGTGCAAAGTCGCGACCGTATAGTGAACATTGCCGTCGATGCAAGCCGTACAACGGCAGATGCCAGCATGTACACAGTGCCTTCTACCGTGACTGTTCCGGCAGGCGAGGCGAAAGGAACATTCTCTGTCATCCTGAAACGCGCTGCCGCTTTGCAGTCGAAAACAGTGCGTTTGTATCTGACGGTGGCCGAGTCGGCCGACTTTAAAGTGGGTGTGAACGAGGAAAACCATATCACGATGATTTGGAACGACATTCTCTCGCGTCCCAGCAACTGGCCGTCATTAGAGCCTTATTTCGGTGTTTACAGCGACACCAAGTATCGCTTCATGCTGGCTAACTCGGGCGGAGCAGGCGAGTTCAGCACCGACACCATGTCGTGGGCACAGCTGATGAGCCTTAAGATTCGCTTCCAGAATGCACTGAACGAGTATAATGCCGCCCATCCTGGCAATCCGCTGACCGATGAGAACGGCAATCTGGTGACATTTGAGTAATTGACATTCAATCATTAAAACAAGAAAATATGATGACTAGAATAAATAGCAAATTTACGGCAGCAGCCAGTTGCTTCGTGCTTTTTGCAGCTTGTTTCTTTGCCAGTTGTGCGAAAGACGATGGCAACTACGACTATCTGCCCGACGAGGAAGTGAGCCAAATCAAGCTGGATGTCGACACTGTCCGGACTCCCAACGATTATGTGCTTTATCGCATTGCCCCAGGAACGGATGTGGAGTATTATATGAAAGTTGATTACGCTTATCCTGAGCATTTGAAGTATCGTTGGTTCTATCTGAAATTAACCAACTATGCCTATCAGCAAGAGCAAATTGGCAACAAGATGGTGTGGCCACCCCAGCAGACTATCGGTGAGGAAAAAGACCTGAAGTGGACTTGTAACCTGGATCCCGGTCAATACTACATCTATTGTGAGGCAAGAGATACGGTGAACGGCATGGTGGCCTATTACCAGTATACTCCTTATACGGTTGTGACTGAACCAGGTAACGTAAGCGGACTCTTCCTGCTGACTGAGCGTGAGGGACAGACTGATATCGAGGTGTTCCGTAATCCTCTGATGCTGATTTACAATCCTGCGGGATGCGACTATAATGTCTATAGCTCTTCGTATGGAAAGTATCTGGAGGGTAAGCCCCGCTTTATTTGCGGTACGCATACAGGAAAGACCAGCAAGAATGCATATCTTGTGGCTACTGACAAAAACCTCTACCGTCTGAGCACGTCGGGACTGAAGACGGTGAACACATGGGAGACGATGTTCTATAATACACCTGAGGTCTTTAATCCACAGGGTGCCATCTTCATCAATAACTGCGAATTCCTCATCAACGATGGCAAACTGCATGTGCTCTATGCCAATCAGCCGAACGACATGAAGTTCTCTGAACCTATTGCCGGCGACTATGTGGCCTATCCGGCGCTGATGAAAGTAACTCGAACTACATGGAGACCAGTCGATGGAGCTATTAACGCTTGGAACATCATCTACGACCAGAAGAACCATAAGTTCCGCCCATACTTCTCGAACAGTTCGCAGGTGAGCAACTTCAAAGGAACAAATCCCGATGCCGTGGTCGATGCCAACAATGTGCCTGGAGACGTGAAGGCTGTGATGCAGGTGGGAAGCTCTTATACAGGTGTGGTGACACATGTCAACGGCAAGCCTTATCTCTATCTCTACAATTTCTACAATCGCGTGGATAATGGCGACCTGTCGGCACAAGGTGATCGCTCGATTATCGACCTGAGTGCTTGTGAGGATATCATGAATGCCAAGATGTATACGTCGAGTGCTAACACAATGGGCTTCTACTATGCCACGCCAAAGGGTGTCTATGGTTTCTCGTTCATTACCGGACAGACCACCGCGCGTGAGGTTTACAAATGTGAGAGTGGTGAGGAAATCTCCTGCCTCTACATGGGTGGCAGCATCGGTGGTGGCTGGCCTACGTCGAACTGCATCTTCTGGGTTGGCATCTGGAATGAAGGCAAGCAGGAAGGCAAGCTCTTCCAGAGTGAGATGGACAACACCAACTGCATGCCATTCTCGATGTATGGACCTATGTTCGGTGCTCCCGACAACCCAGTGATTACCGAAGGTTGGGGAAAGATTGTCAGCATGTGCTGTATCGATGCTGAGTAAACTCTTATAGAGCTCATTGTCATGGAAGAACTGCGAATTCTCCTTATGAATAGAATGACTTTTTATCCATGGCAATGAGCATTTCGATTAGTAATAATCGCTCATTTAATATATTTTCCGAAACAATGAGAAAACTACTGTTTGTCATTGCTCAGCTGGCAATGGCCATGGGTATGAATGCTCAAAAATACTCCATTAAGGCCACGATAGACAATCTGCCCGATGGTACCGTGGTTCAGCTCACACCCATGAGTCACGAGAAGGAGCAGCCGCTGGGCGAGACTACCGTGAAGGATGGCAAGTTTGAGTTTACTGGAACAGCCACGGAGCCTGTCTGTGTGCACATCAAGGTGAAAGACAGTTACGGACCGTGCTCACTCATGCTTGAGAATACCGACATTACCATTACTGGAAGTGTTGAAAAAGGCAAAGCTTGGGACGGCGTCGACCAATACAGATGGAATACCGTCGTAACGGGATCACCACTCACACAGAAGTATCTTGCCTTCGTTGCGGAACGCAACAAACTGGACCAGCTATACATGGCTAATCGCGAGAAGTTTAAGGCTGTTCATGAAAAGGCACGCAGCCTGAAAGGTGATGAGTTGGCTGCCTATAAGAAAACGGAGGAGTATCAGGCTTTGGAAAGGGCTGACCATGAGTTCTTCCAGACGGTTGACAAAGTGCTGAACGGTCTGATTCTCGACAACAAGGACTCGTTCTGGGGACCGCTGCTGGCTCATCAGTATATGAGCTATTTTACACCCGACCAGCGCAACCTCTACAGTCAGTTCTCTGATGCAGCCAAGAACTCATGGTACGGGCGTAAGATGAGAGCCGAACTGTGGCCTGCTGGCGGAGTGGGAGAGAAGATTCACATGTTCACCGTGAGGGATGAGGCTGGCAAGGGCGTCTCTTTTCAGCAGCTGGCACAGGGCAAGAAATATGTGCTCATCGATTTCTGGGCCTCGTGGTGCCGGCCCTGCCGCAACGAGATTCCCAACGTGAAGCGCCAGTACGAGTTGTATAAAGACAAGGGCTTCGAGGTGGTCAGTATCTCTATCGACCGCAATGCCGCCCAATGGAAGAAAGCCCTGCAAGAGGAAAAACTGCAGTGGCCCAACTTCCTCTCTACCGAGGTGGCTGACCAGTTTAAGGTGAAGGCTGTCCC
Organism: Prevotella sp.; assembly: GCA_016291595.1. Lineage (GTDB taxonomy): Bacteria > Bacteroidota > Bacteroidia > Bacteroidales > Bacteroidaceae > Prevotella. The sequence continues at coordinate 3,225 of JAEEXN010000081.1, read as the reverse complement.
CACAATGTATCTTGTGGATGCCGAGGGAACTATCATTGCTGAGAACGACGATGCCCGTGGCGAGAAATTGGCCAAGAAACTGGCTGAACTATTCACAAACTAAAACAATAACAAATACCGACAGACAATGAAAACCATAAAATATCTCTTTTTAGCAGGTTTGCTTGGCTGCTTTATGGCAGTCTTCAACGCCTGCAGCAATGGCTCGAAAGGCTATGTGATTAACGGACAGGTGGAAGGTCTTGACGACGGAACCGTTGTTACGCTCGTTCCCATGAGTCACGACAACGATTCGGCAATTGCCGAGGCTACCGTACAAGGTGGTAAGTTCCAGATTATTGGTGTTGCCGGTGAACCTATCTGCGCACAGATTCGTGTGAAAGATAGTTTCGGCGGTCCCTACGTGATGTTGGAGAATGTGGAGATAGGTGTTAAGGGAAAGATTACTGAAGTCAGTGATGTTCCTGCTGGAAAGTTCTATAATTGGGATGCCAAGGTGACAGGGTCACCGCTCACCGACAAGCTGGCAGCCTTCGATGCCCGTCACGACTCGCTTGACATCCTCTATCGGGAGTATCAGGAGAAGTTTGCGGAAACATATAAGAAAATGCACTCGCTACAAGGTACAGAGCTGGCTGCTTTTATGAAGACCGACGAGTGCAAGGCTGCTGTTGATGCCGAGAAGAACTTCTTCGATACCGTTGACAAGACCATCTTTGGCATGGTGAACGACAACAAAGATTCGTTCTGGGGACCGCTGCTGCTGACGAAATACTTGAATTACCTTAGTAAGGAACAGGCTGACTATTATAACAGCCTGCCCGAGAACGTGAAGAATTCCTTCTACGGTAAGAAAATACAGATGGAGATATGGCCCGAACTGGCCATTGCCGATCAGGTGAAAGCATTTAAGTTGAAGGGTGATGATGGTAAGGAATACGATTTTGCCAAACTCGCAGATGGCAAGAAGTACATACTGCTCGACTTCTGGGCTTCCTGGTGTGGCCCCTGCCGCAAGGAACTGCCCAACGTGAAGAAAGCTTATGCCACCTTCAAGGATAAAGGTTTCGAGGTGGTCAGCATTTCTATTGACCAGAAGGAAGAAGACTGGCGCAAGGCACTGAAGGAGGAACAGCTGCAATGGCCAAACTTCCGTGATAACGCTGTGGCTGATCAGTTTAAGGTGAAGGCTGTGCCTACGGTCTACCTCTGCGATGCCGAGGGCAACATCGTTGCTGCCAACGAAGAGTGCCGTGGTGAGAAACTGGCCCAAAAGCTGGCTGAACTGTTGAAGTAATCGCCATAGCCTCAGAAGGATATCATCAAATCTAGTGTCACCAAGTCGCCAATGTTTTCATGTTCCATTGGCCTGATTTGGTGACACTATTGTTGTTTCATTGTGTTGAAGAGTGAATGCTGAGAATTGCGGAGCAGCCAATCTTCTAATGATGCTTTCCCCGTTCTTTAAATTCTGTTGCCGGTATTCCGTTGGTGACAAGCTGATGTTTGTTGCCTAACATTCACCTTATAGGTAATGAATTAGTTACTTTTTACGAAATGTAGAACATTGTGATAAAAGAAAAAATGACTACCTTTGCACTCTAAAGCTTTCAATATGAGTTGAGTATTTTTGCTTCCAATGAAATAGTAAACCTAAAATATTATGATTAAGATTCATGTTTTACACACCGGTGAAGTTCGTGTCTCACCTTATCTGCCGTTTGGCGGCGACAATTGTAATTTGCTGAAAGCCTCTGGCATGACCACTCCGAAAAAAGATTGGATCTGGCTTCCTGTTTCAGTCTATCTGATTGAACACCCGAAAGGCTTGATACTTGTTGATACAGGCTGGCATCGCGACATGTCGCCCGAGGGCGTCTACGATAGGGCTGCTCAGATAAAAAGCCTCGGCTCGCGAGTATTATATAATGTGAACCAAGGACAGATACCTCTCGGTGAGGCCGTTGACGAGCAATTGGAAGGTATGGGCATCAAGCCTGCTGATATCGACTATGTGTTGCTGACCCATTTGGATTGCGACCATGCCAACGGCCTGCGTGCCGTGAAGGATGCCAAGCACATCCTTGTGGCGGCCGAGGAACTGGAATGCGCCCGCAAGAATGGCTTTATCCGCTATAAGAAGAAATGGTGGGAAGGTGTAGATATGCATACTATCGAGTGGAACGGAACGGAAGGTCCTGCAGGGAAGTCATTCGACCTCTTCGGTGACGGTAGTGTTAAGATGATTAATATTCCCGGCCACTGTGACGGTCTTTGTGCCGTGAAAATAACACGCGAAGACGGAAAATACGTGTTATTGTTCTCCGATGGCGGTTACGCTACCAAGTCGTGGAAAGAGATGATTACCAGCGGTGTGTCGCTCGACAAGGATAAGCAAAAGAAATCTCTGATGTGGATTCGCGAGCAGTCGATGGATTCCAACTGTATGGAGAGTCTTGCTACCCACGACACCGACATCAAACCACATGTGATAGAGCTATAAATTTTGAAGCATTATTAATATCGCGGGAAAAGCTGAATTATATTTGGCTTTTCCCGCGTTTTTTATTAACTTTGCCAGAAATTATTTAAACGAAGACCATGAGAAAGAAAATTGCATTGGTGATGTTGCTGGCAATGGTGGGCATTCAGATGATGTGCGCACAGAAACAGCAGGTGAGACACGACGGCTATCCTGTCAATCAGGTGAACTTCACACAGGTGAAGGTGAAGCCCGGTACATTCTGGGGACAGCGTATGGAGGCTGCCCGCACGGTAACTATTCCATTGGCATTCAGTAAGTGTGAGAGCGAGCACCGCTACGACAACTTTAAGATGGCTGCCTACACATTGCAGCATCCCGGTCATGAGGGATTGAAAACAGACAAGTGGGACGTGAGCAAGTTTATGGGTTTCTCATTCGACGACACCGATGTCTATAAGACCATTGAGGGCGCAAGCTATGTGCTCAGTCTGGCCGACAACAAAGCACTGAAAAACTATATTGACTCCGTGCTTGACATTGTGGCAGCCGCACAAGAGTCCGATGGCTATCTCTACACCGCCCGTACCATTAATCCGCAGAAACCACACCAGTGGTCGGGCGACCGTCGCTGGGTGAAGGAGGAAGACCTGAGCCATGAGCTCTACAATCTGGGTCACATGGTAGATGCTGCCTGTGCTCACTATCAGGCAACGGGAAGCACGAAGTTCCTCGATATTGCC
>JAEEXN010000080.1 GCA_016291595.1 Prevotella sp. | reverse complement strand
CATAAGGCCATACTGTCTGTCTCAGAACGCCCTTATCCGAATAGTCTCGAAGTGTTAAAGGCACCTTGGTTACATCATGCATGGCTCATCGCCATGCGACGGTAGGCTTTCTTTACCCGGCGGATCACCTCAACGGATCCCCGCCGATAAGCTTCTTGTACTACTACTTCTCTGTCTTATGTAAATCTTTCAAAGAACTCTCTTTTAATGCCAGCACCTCTTTTTTGAGGCGAAAGCGGATGCAAAGGTAAGCAAAAAATAAATAGCCTGCAAATATTTTCCCAACTATTTTCAAAGAAAAATGAAAGTTTTCGCTTTTCTTGACGATTTAAGCCTATTTACAGACTTTTTGGCCGAGAGATGAGTTAAGATGGATGGTTTAAGTACAACAACAAACATATTTATTTCTATATGAACAATTACTGATTACCATGATACCTATAATACATTATTATATATATTATAAGGCAGCACTTTCAATGGAATTCGAAAAAAGCAAATGGATATAGACGACGCGACAGGAGAAATCATCTCACAACGATCCGCCCCTCCTCAATAGTAACAGACACGGTACCCAAGCCATTAATCTTCTCTATAATATAGTTAATACTGCTGTCACGCTCAGCCACAAAACGCACCCTTAAGTTGGTAATTTCTTTGTTGAGACAGACAACACTCATATTATAGCGCTGGCCAATGGCAAGCAGCATCTCCTTCATATTAACATTATCGAAATAGAAATAGTTGTCGCGCCACATGGTATAAGGATAAGTGTCTACGTTTCTGACATCGAACATAGCGGTTTGCGAACTATACTTAGCCTGTTGTCCTGGTTTAAGGACTCTTGAACTATTCACAAGGGCACCCGAGGATTTAGCACTCAAGGAAGACACCTCCACACTACCCTCAATGAGGGTTATCTCATTGTTTGAGGCTCCTTCATTCTCCCATGACTTGACGTTGAATTCCGTTCCGAGGACCTTGGTATAGACATTGCCGGCTCTCACAATAAATGGTTTAGAAGCATCCTTGGCAACAATGAAATAAGCCTCTCCGCTCAGAGACACCTCTCGGGTATTACCTATAAAATGGGTAGGATAACTGATTCGGCTTCCGGGGTGCAGTTTCACGCGACTGCCATCAGGAAGAAGTATCGTATAATCTTTTCCATAAGGTATGGTAAACCGCATAGTGTCGAGAGGAATGGAGACATCCTCTTTCACCTTGGCGACAACGCTGACAGCATTTTCAGCCCCGTCATTCATTTCTAAGTAAGATGAAATGTCTACCTGCTTACCTCTCGAATCAGTAAGCATTGCATCATTTGCTCCTTCTATGGCAGCAAAGAGCATATCCTCATTTGAATTTAAAGAGGAGTTGTTTGAAGAAGAATGCAAGAAAAACACAGCCCATAAGACAGCAGCCGCAGCCGCTACACCACCGGCAAACAACAATTTTCTTACAACAGCATGTCTCCGCTGTTGTCGCAAAGAATGAGAATGCTTGTTGTTAAACTGTTCCAAACGCGCCTCCACATCAAAATCTTCCTTCTGCTGACGCAGCAGATGGGCAGCTATATGAATATCCTCACAGGCCTTCATGAGGTCCGGGTCATTCTTCAGTTTCTGAATCTGTTCCTCAGAAAGAGAAGTTCCTTGTTCCATAATGTCAAGTACTTCTTCCATCTTCATATCGCTATTATGCTCTTTTTCTACTTTGGCTGTTTAATCCTATTACGATTATACTGTGGAAAGAGTATCACATTTTATCATAATTTAAGATTTAGGCCTCGTATCATTTTTAATGCCTTCATGATATGGTTTTTCACGACGGTCTCTGTGATTTCCATTGTTTTGGCCACCTCCTTGTATCGTTTTCTGTCTACATAACATGCAATGAAAATATCCTTGGTAGGTGGTTCAAGCATATTAAGCACTTTTTCTATAATCTGCTCACGTTCTTTCATTTCCATAGCACGGTGAGGGTCATAATAGGCATCACCCATGAGCATAACTTGTGCAGCATATTGCTTACGAGTATTGAAATGGCGCAACCAGTCTATGCACTTGTTGCGTACATTAGTATATAGATATTGTTTAACGGTAGCTCGCTCAATGGAGGCATAGTTAAGCCATACATCTTCGAAGGCAGCCTCTACGATATCATAACATTCATCCACATCATCGACATATTGCCTTGCGAAGAAATATAAAGGTTTATAGTAGGTTCTGAAAACCTCATCGAACTCTTTATGCGTCTCCATTAACCGCCATTTTGATTGCAAAAGTAATCATTTATACTGAAAATAAGAAAAAATTGTAAGAAAAAAAGTCCTTTTTTCTCATACCAAAAACAAAACTCATACGTAACAAAATATATAATCAATTAATATTAATGATTTAATATCGCTTATGAGAAAAAGACGATTCTTGTTTATGATGATCATCATGATTTTCTGCTTGTCGTCGGTAGCGGCCCAAGACAACAAGAAAATCACTTTGACATTTAAGAATGAAAAGTTGTCAGATGCTTTGCGACAACTGGAAAAAGCCAGTACTTATAAGATTATGTTCACCTATAATGAGGTGGAAATCTATCAAGTCTCTGGCAAGGTGAAAGACCAGACTTTTGAACAGGCACTGAAATATGTGCTTGCAGGAAAGCCTTTGGAGTACACAATCTCTGGTAACTTAGTTACGGTCAAGTCAACAAAACGTACACAACCTGCATTGACAGGTAATAGAAATGTCTCGGGATATGTGAAAGACGAGAGTGGAGAACCCATTATCGGTGCTCCGGTCTGTATTGGTGAGTCACGGGTCTGTACGGTGACAGATGCTAATGGTTTTTATACCTTTCCCATACCCCAGGAAGAAACAATTCTCAAATTTACCTATGTGGGATTAAGCGCTGAATATGTGCAAATCGCACGAGGCGCCAGCGATGTCAGGCGTGACGTAATCATGCGTGCTGACAACAAGATCGACGAGGTGGTGGTAACAGGTATTTTCCGCAAGGCCAAGGAGAGCTACACAGGATCGGTATCAACAATCGACAAGGAACAGTTGCAGCAATACCGCGGCCAGAACCTGCTGCAGACCCTGAAAAACGTAGATGCCAGCATCAACTTCGGAATCGACAACCTGAATGGTTCAAACCCGAACAACTTGCCGAACATTAACATACGCGGTACATCGTCGCTTCCCATGAGCGTTGAGGAGTTCAATGCTGGACAGTCGAGCAACCCCAACACCCCGCTTATCATTATGGATGGCTTTGAAATCTCGCTTACCAAGTTGATGGACTACAATGATGAAGAGATTGAGAGCATTAACATCCTGAAAGATGCCGCCGCCACCGCCATATACGGTTCACGCGGTGCCAACGGTGTCATCGTGGTTGTGTCTAAGCAGCCCGAGCCCGGAAAGTTAAGAGTTAATGTGGAGGCTGGTCTCACCTTTGAGGTACCCGACCTGAGCAGCTATCACCTGCTTAATGCCGCTGACAAGCTGGAACTGGAGCGAAAGGCTGGACTGTATGACTACCCCTACAACATGGACGTTAGTATGAGCAGTTCCGACATCCATTATATTGAGGCATATAACAAACGTCATTATGATGTGCTACGTGGTGTGGATACCGACTGGTTGTCGAAGCCGTTGCGCACAGGTGTTGGCCAACGTTACAACTTGCGTGTAGAAGGTGGTAGCAAAGAGTTCCGATGGGCTGCCGACGCGCAATGGAAAGACACCGAAGGTGCCATGAAAGGCAGCAACCGCCGAATCTTTAACGGTGGCATAACCCTGTTGTACACCTTTAAAAACCTTACTTTCCGTAACTACACCTCAGTAGGCATCAACAACTCCAAAGAGAGTCCCTATGGAACATTCAGCGACTATGTTATTCAGCAACCTTACAATGCGCCATACGATGAGGAAGGAAACCTCAGGAAGTTCTTCGACCCCTTCATGTCTTACCGGGGCGCACCCGAGAATCCGCTCTATAATGCTTCACTTGGAAGTTTCAACAAATCCGGGTATCAGGAGTTGACCAACAATTTTGCCGTTGATTGGCAAATACTGCCCGAGCTCACCCTACGCGGACAGTTGGGTATCTCTAAGAATGACAGCGAGACGAATTTCTTCCGTTCACCCGAAGACACTTATTATCAGAACGACACTTCCGGACAATATACGACAGGTGAGGGTTTCCTCCGTCGTGGTTATTACCGTTATACCGACGGTAAGTCGTTATCTTTTAATGCTGATGTCACCCTCTCTTACAATAAGGTATTCCAAGAGGTGCACTCACTCTATGTAGGTGCCAACTGGTCGATGCGCCAGAACAACTACGACGGGTTTACAGCAGCCTTCGAGGGTATCTCCAGCGATTCACAGGCAAAGATCGGTAATGCCCGTATGTATGCCCAGAATGAGATGCCGTATGGTTCAAACACTAAGACGCATATGTTCGGTGTTACCGGCAACGTGAACTATACCTATGGCGGTAAGTATTATGTTGACTTCTCTTACCGTGTTGACGGTAATTCCACCTACGGCAGCGACAAGAAATATTCATCATTCTACAGTGCCGGTATCGGATGGAATCTCCACAACGAGGCTTTCCTGAAAGGCAACGAAGTGATCAACATGCTGCGACTGAAAGCCAGTTATGGTGAGACAGGTGCTGCCTCAGGAGCTTTGGAGACCGATGCCTATACCTATTTCAATTATATCACGGACAACCGTTATATGAACTGGACTGGTGCCGAACTGGGAGGACTGGGTAACCCCGACCTTACCTGGCAGCTCACCAAGGAATTCAATATAGGAACGGAGTTCGGATTGTGGGACAACCGCGTGAGAGGTACGTTTGAGTATTATATCAAGAACACCAACAACCTACTTTCTTCGATGGATATGCCGCTCTCTATGGGATTCCCCTCTTACAGGGCCAATATCGGTGAGGTGAAAAACAACGGTTGGGAAGCATCCTTGCAGGTGTTTGTCATCCGCGACCGTGCCCGTCAATTCAACTGGCTCATCGGCGGTCAGCTGGTTTATAATAAGAACAAGATTACCAAGTTGTCACAAGCCATCAAGGATCAGACAGAAGCGTTTATGATGAGTGACAGGATTGAGTCTAACACAGATACCGGCACTGGTATTCAGAACCTGTTCTATGAGGGTTATCCACAGAATGCTATCTATGCCGTGCGTTCACTGGGTATCGACCCGAGTACGGGTAATGAGCTTTACCTTGACAAAGACGGAAATTTCACTGATGTGTGGAAGGAGTCTAACAAGGTATATTGCGGCAGTGCCGATCCCAAATACCGTGGAAATCTGAATACGATGGTGCAGTGGAAAGACTTTACGCTGAATGCTTCCTTTGGTTACTACTGGGGAGGAAAGATGTATAATTCCACTTTGCGCGACCGTGTGGAGGTTACACTGAACACGATTGCTCAAAGAAATGTTGACGAGCGTGTGCTTACCAGCCGCTGGTTCCAAGAAGGCGACGTAGTGTTCTTCCGTCGTTTGGGAGCTACAACATCGAAGGCTTCTTCCCGTTATGTCATGGACAACAATGTATTGGAGTTGCAGAGTGTCAGCCTGCAGTATAAACTGCACAACGACTGGCTGAGAAACAATTTCAAGTTGCAGTCGGCTATCTTCGCTGTGAATATGAACGACCTGATCCACTGGGGAACCATCCGCATGGAGCGTGGTACAAGCTATCCCTTTGCCCGCAATATCCAAGCCAGCGTGAAACTGTTATTCTAATTGAGAATTGATAATTGAAAATAGAGAATTATGAGTACATATAAAAATATAAAGATACAGGCATCTGGATTCTTCTTCTGTTTCTTGCTGTTTTTACCCTGCCTATTATCGTCGTGTGACGACTGGCTCGATGTTCGTGGCGAGAATATTGCAAAGGAGCAAGACCAGTTTGAAAACTATAAAGGATTTCGTGATGTGCTGACGGGCATCTATATGAAGATGGGAGCTACCGATCTATACGGTCAGCGGATGACCATGACCGATATCGAATGTCTGGCAGATCTGTGGTATCCTTCAACAGAAAACGGTGATCCCACAAAGTATTATCTCTCCAAGCATGACTATTCGAAGGATGAGCCGAAAAGTGTTTTCAAAAGCATTTATGCCAGCGCCTTTACTGTGATAACTTCGGCGAATGTGCTGCTGAAGAATCTTGAGGAGGAAGGCGGTAATATTGCCGATGCCAAGGCCCGCGACATGATCAAGGGTGAAGCCTACGCCATCCGTGCATATTGCCAGTTCGACTTACTCCGTCTTTTCGGACAACTGCCTCAGGGTGGTTCAAAAACCGTGAAGCTTCCTTATTCTTACACGACAACCATCAGTGAGATGCCTTCCTATTATGATTACAACGAGTATGTGAACCGTTTAGGACAGGATATCGATCAAGCAGAGAAATTACTGAAAGACAGTGATCCTATTTTCGAGTCAACGTTCAGCCAGCTGAATAGTCCCAGTAATAATGTTCAGGACGATTTCAAGTACTATCGTCAGTCACGCCTCAACTATTGGGCAGTGCGCGCTCTTCATGCACGTCTGGCGCTCTACACGGGTAAGACATCCGAGGCTCATACCATCGCCATGGATATCATCAACGCCAAAGGAGCCGACGGTCAGCCGCTCATCACGCTCAGTGGCATCAGCGACTATCAGAACGGCTATAACGGTCTGCCGTCTGAGTGTCTGTTCTACATTAGCAAGTACGATGTAAACGACTACGCCAACAGAGTGCTCATCGGTGGCCTCGACATGCAGGTACGCGACTATTATTATTCGATTACCAACGACATGCTCAATGAGCTCTATGCTTCTATTCCCGGTGCCACTGCTTCTCATAACCGTTACCTGAACGAATGGAACCGTCTGGCGAAGGATGTCTCCAGCAAGATTGCTCCCACACTGAAGAAATATTGGTATGATGAGAGCAAGAACAACAATGCCAACACCCTGGTAACCAAGTTGCAGATTATCCCGATGCTACGCCTGTCGGAAATCTATCTTATTGCCATGGAGACAAGCAACTCCCTGTCTGAGGTACAGTCACTCTACGACACTTACATGGCTGCTTGTGCTTTTACGCTCTACACACCTTTCGAGTCGCTCGAACAAGCACGCGAGGAGATCATCAACGAATATCGCCGTGAGCTGTTTGGCGAAGGTCAGATGTTCTTCACCTATAAGCGTAAGGCTTCCACGTGGATGATGTGGAATACTGAGACCATCAAAGAAGACGACTATGTTCTTCCGTTGCCCGCCACGGAGTACGACCCGGCACTCATTAAGAATTGATAACGATAAAAAGATAATGATATGACAAGTATATATAAAAGAACCAAGCTGACAGCTATGCAGTCGATGAGCCGTTTCTTTGGTGTGCTGCTCCTCGTTTCCTGCTTATTGTCATTAACGTCATGCGAAAAGGACTTGGAGGTTTATAATACCGAAACATGCAGGTTGAATTTCTACTACAACCTAAACAACCGTTCCGACTTTAATGAGAGTCTTGCGCGCACCGCTTATTCGTTCATCTATGGCAGTTCCGACCGCCAGCGCGACACATTGTGGTTTCCGGTGCAGACCATGGGATTCACCTCCGACCGTGACCGCCCCGTCGTTTTGGAACAGATTCCTTCTGATGGTGTTCAGGCCGTCCCAGGCAAGCATTACGTAGCCTTCAACGACCCGTCGGTAAGCAACCTTTATATCATTCCGGCAGGCAAGGCCACCACAAAGCTTCCGGTGATTATCCTGCGCGATCCGAGTCTGAAGAGCGAGGCCGTAACACTTAAGTTTGCATTTAGGGAAAACGAATACTTCAAACTGGGCTTTGAGGAGTTCTCCACCCGCCAGATTGAGATTACCGACATGCTGTCGGAACCTTCCAAGTGGAATGAGGCGTATCCTATCCCTGGTCTTGAGAGGTACTTCCCACGATACGCCAACCACTTGTCCGACTTCTTCGGTGCTTATGGTGTTGTGAAGCATCAGTTCCTGATCGAGCAGACCGGCAAGAAATGGGACGATGAGTATATCGAGGCGCTGATAACTGGCGACTCCAACTATCTGAAATACTTAGTACGCAAAATGTCACAACGACTTGCTGAGGTTAATGCCGAGAGAACCGCAAAGGGTCTTGACGTCTTGAAAGAAGCCGATGGAACCATTGTCGAGATTGTTGATATTTATGCTTGATTTTTAATCTTTAAAATACATCAAGATGAAACAAAAAATATATTCATTCGTTATCATGGCTTCCCTGATGCTGTTGGTGACTTCATGTTTTGACGATGACAGTACGGCATGGGAGAATCCACTCACTCGCATCACCATCAATGGCATTGAGAGCGCTTATGAGAAGACTGCTTATGTACACGACGTACTGCAGATTCATCCGACCGTTGAAACAGGGCTCACCGACGACAAGGTAGAGTACCGTTGGATCATGATTAACAATAAGACTGGTAATATTACCGCTGATGGCGATACCATCCAACCATTGGAAATCGGCAGCACCAAAGACCTCGACTATGAGGTGAATACCGCACCAGGCAATTATCAGATCCGTCTCTATGTCACCGACAAGGTTACCGGCAATTCTGCCATGGCTTACACCTCGCTGACCGTACAGACGAATTTCTCGAAGGGTTTCTATATCCTCAAGGAGACTGAAGACGGTAATACCGAACTCGACGAACTCGACTTCACCTGGAACCTGGCTGAGAACCTCTTACAGAAAATCGACGGCCAGCCTATGCCAGGCAAGCCCGCAAACCTCTGTCAAATGTACGACCAGAACTATATCAACACAGAGAACGACGAGATAGAGTCTGCCAACGGCCTGATTGTCTCCTCAGAGAAAGACTTTGGCATCTACCGTGCCACCGACCTGAAGAGAATTCTCGACCGTTCGAACATTTTCTTTGACGACAGTCCTACTGATGAGGTGATTTATGGAACCTACTCCAGTTCTTTCAGCTCCATGTTAATCTCATCCAAAGGTTTCTATTCTTACTCTGGAGGTACAGGGCAGTTCGGTATGCCCGACAAACAACTCACTGGCAGTCCGTATTATTACGTAGACTTTGCTGCTGATGGTGGCGGTGCCTTCTGGAATCCCTCCACGCACAGCATTACAGGTTTCGACTATCTGCTGACCCCTTATCCCCTGACTGACATGAGCATGGGCAGTGAAGACATTACACAGAACCTCACCAACTATGAATGTCTGTACTGCGGCTATAGCTATATCTCATGGATGGAAAACGGATATTTCATCCTACGCGACAAGAGCACCCAGGACCGATACCTCTATCTCATTGACGGCAGTTTCAGTGGTCAGTACCTCAACAGCCGTATCAAACTTGATCCCAATTCTCACATGGGCAAAGCTGACCACTATGCCACCAATGGCATATCAGCCTCTTACATCTATTGTGCTGAGGGCGGGAAGCTCTATGCCTGCATCACCAATTCAGGAGACTTCAGCGAGGTGGAAATCAAGCCAGAGGGTATCTCGTCGGGCGAGTACATCAACTTTGTGGGTAACCAGTTCTGGGACGACGATACCACTGGCACTCCGTTCAACTACCTGATTGTGGGCACACAGAGTGGCAACACCTACAAGCTGTATGTATACGACACCAACGGCGGAGCTCCCGTGGGCCAGCCCATCAAGGTAGTCCAAGGCACAGGAAAGGTACGCAAGGTAAGATACCTGAATTCCACAAGCTCCTTGTATATGATGTATGGATTCTATTATTCATTCAGCGCATACGACTGATGCAAGTAATAACTAAAGGGGAGTTGTTTCTCCCCTTTATGTAATTGATCAACAATAAAATAACAATGAAAAAGATTATTTTTTCCTTCATCTGTCTGCTGCTGACATCAGCTGTTCTGGCGCAGACAAACTTCCGCGAATTATCGTTCGACCAAGCTGTGGCAGCCGCCAAGGCCGAGGGCAAACTGGTGTTCATCGACGTGATGACCTCCTGGTGCGGTCCCTGCAAGCTGATGGCGCGCGAGGTATTCCCGCAGAAGATGGTGGGCGACTACATGAACAAGACCTTCGTCAACATCAAGATTGATGCTGAGAAGGGCGAGGGCATCCAGATTGCCAAAGCCTATAACGTACATTCCTATCCCACCTTCCTCATGGTCGACACCGACAAGCGAGAGGTGGCACGATTGGTAGGATATAAGGAGGGCGAGAGCTTTATCACCGAGCTGCAGCGGTTGCTCAATCCCGATGCCACACCCGAAAAACTGAAGGCCCGTTACGAGAGTGGGGAGCGCAACGCATGGCTCGTTAAGAACTATGCCAGCTACCTTCACGACGAGGCGTTGAACGACAGAAGAAACTACGAGAAGAAATCGAACGAGATCAATCAAATGGTGGCAGACTACTATATGGGGCTGTCGGATGCCGACAAGTTCAACCCTGAGAATTTCTTCGTATTCCGCAAATATGTCACCAGTGCCGATGAGCCGGCAGTCAGGTTTGTCGTCAACAACATCAAGAAGGTACCGGCAGCCAGCCGTCAGGAATTAGTGGAGTTGATTTCAAAGATCTACGACAACCAGGAATACTTCCTCATCTCGGGCGGAAGGCCCCTTTCCCAGGAAGGCATCAACACCTTCAAGAGTGACTTAAAAGCGCTGGGCATCAACGCCAATCACAAATACGACAATGGTATCACCCTTATGGAGGCACGGCTTGCTGGAGACGACGCGTTCATTCAGGCGTGCCGCACACTGTTTAACAAGGTCACCGAGATGCAACTGTCTGGTATTCTGGGCGGTCTGAACACCAAATTCTCTAAGTCCGACGAGGCCACCCGGAAGAAGGCCTCAAGGGTCATTCGTGAGCAGTTGGCTGATATGGATGTCAACATGCTCTACACTGCTGTCATGACCGTCTTGGACCTTGAGGGTTCTCACTAATCACCGATTACAACCTGCCGTCCGTCAAACAGGCTTCCCTGCGTTTTATGGGATTCCGATCGTTTGGCGGACGGCAGTTTTTTGTGCCCTTTTCCTCATTTCGGATATCTTTCATAAAAATCTTGTTCCTTTCTCACTTTTTGTTCCTGAAAAAACATTATCTTTGCAAAAACATAACACCACCTGAGCCTATGAAACACAAGACAGCATATCGCATTCTCCGAACGGCAGTATGGATGCTGGTATGGACCATCAGCAGTATACTGGCACTCGCCGATACGGGCAAGCACGACATCAGCCGTGTTGAGAAGGTCGTTGTCAATGTGCAGGAGGGCCATGCGCCCATGCTGCCCTACCGTCTGTGGGTGACCTACAACGATGGCACCAGCGAATGGCGGCAGGTGAGGTGGACCAACAGTAGTCTGAAGGCAGAAGAAGAACAGGCCGACAAACAGAAACACCCGGCAGGAACGAACTATGAGGTGAAGGGGTTCATCACGGGTGACATGACCACCGGTAACGGCTTCCCCGTCACTGCCCAGGTGTTAGTGACCGACAAGCCCGCCACCACCCCGTCACCAAAGCCGGTGGCAGAGCCGCTGCCCCTGAACAAGGTGACCATTGATGGTGACAACCGCCTGACATGGAACCGCGACCTGGACATCGACCAGCTGCTGAGCCTCGACGTGAGCCAGCAACTCTACAACTACCGCGACACTTACGGACTGCCCACCGACGGCTATACCGTGTCCGACGGCTGGGACTCTCCCACCACCAAACTGAAGGGGCACGGTTCGGGCCACTACATGTCAGCGATGGCGATGGCATACGCCTGCTGCACGGACAAAGAGAAAAAGCAACAGCTGCTGCAGAATATCACTCGCATGGTGAACGAGCTGCGACAGTGTCAGGAGCGCACCTTTGTATATGACGAGCAGCTGGGCCGCTACCGCGAGGCACGCGACTTTGCACCGGAGGCCGAATTGCGGCAGATGAAGGGCAGTTGGGCTGACTTCGACCGTTATAAGAAAGACTATAGCCATTACGGCTACGGCTATCTGAACGCCATCCCTGCTCACCACTGTGCCTTGATTGAGATGTACCGTCCCTACAACAACGACCAGTGGGTGTGGGCACCTTATTATTCGGTACATAAACAACTGGCGGGACTCATCGACATCGCCACCTATGTGGACGACCGTCGGGTGGCCGCCAAGGCCCTGCTCATTGCCAAGGATATGGGTCTGTGGGTATGGAACCGCCTGCACTATCGCACCTTCGTGAAGTCGGACGGTACACAGGAAGAGCGTCGCAGCCAGCCGGGCAACCGCCATGAGATGTGGAACATGTATATTGCCGGCGAGGTGGGCGGCATGGCAGAGTCGCTGGCGCGCCTGTCGGAGATGACCGCCGACGCTACCGAGAAAACCCGCCTGTTGGAGGCTTCCAACGCGTTCGACAGTCCTGCCTTCTTCGGTCCGCTGGTACGGGGCATCGACGACATCCGCACGCGCCACGCCAATCAGCACATACCTATGGTGACGGGAGCGTTGAGAAGCTACCTGGGCAACGCCAATCGCGATTACTACCTGATTGCCAAGAACTTCTGGAACATGATTCAGGGCCGCTACCGTTATGCCATGGGAGGAGTGGGCAACGGCGAGATGTTCCGCCAGCCCTACTCGCAGATGACGAGTCTATGCTCTAACGTTACCAACAGACCACAAAGAGGCTTTGTGGCAGAGCCGACCATGAACGAGACCTGCTGTGCTTACAACCTCGCCAAGCTGACGAAAGACTTGAACTGCTTCACGCCCGACGACGCCCGGCTGATGGACTACTACGAACGTGTGCTCTACAACCAGATTGTCGGCTCGGTGAACCCGCGACGTTATCAGACCGTCTATCAGTATGCCGTCGGTGTGAATGCCTCGAAACCATGGGGCAACACGACACCCCAGGCTACCTGTTGTGGCGGAACGGGTGTCGAGAACCACGTGAAATATCAGGAGGCAGCCTATTTCACCAGTGAGAACACGCTTTGGGTGGGCCTCTATCTACCCACCACAGCCGTATGGGATAAAAAGCACGTCACCATCCGACAGGAGTGTTCGTGGCCTGCCGAGCATTCCACCCTGCGCATCGTGCGCGGAAAGGCCCGTTTTGCGATGAAGCTGCGTGTTCCCTATTGGGCCACCAAGGGTTTCGACATCCGGCTGAACGGACAGTCTTTGCAACTACACTACCAGCCCTCAAGCTATGTGGAGATACCTATGCGGCGGTGGACCACCAAAGATGTGGTGGAGGTTATCATGCCTTTCAGCTGTCATATCGACTACTGTCCCGACAAGATGAGCACAGCACCGAAGGACGGGAAGATGGCTGCTTATGAGCCGATGTGGACCGGCGCATTGATGTACGGACCACTCGTGATGGCCGCTACCGACATTCACAACTGGGAAGAGGCAGTCTTGAACATGCCCGACGATCTGGACAGTGTGACGCTCAACGGTGCCGGTGATGGTAAGGGTGCCGACGCGCATCTCTACACCCTGATCTGCGCAGGCCGCACTTTCATTCCCGATTATCATGCCGACCGCCATATCACCCACTACCTCCGTCTAAACTACGGACACGGCAACGGCAACCGGAATGTGGACAGCGAATCGCAAATGACCGTACTTCGCGAGCTGATGGAAGTGGCTGCCGCCAGAATCGCCGAGCAGGAGGCGTGGCAGCAACAGCCGGTGAAGGTGTCGCCCGACGCGCCATGGGCATCTCATGGCTACAGCCGTATGAAAGCATTATTCGACCAGGCAAAAACGTTGCTCGAAGGAACCGGCACCAACGGCGTTAGTCCTGATACCCCCAATACCTCAATCAACCAAACGGTCACCGGTCTGAACACCATCATCAACACCATGCGTCCCGGCAATCTGCCCGAATTGGAGGATCTGGAAGAGCTGAACGCCCTGCTTGTCAGGGCAAGAAATGCCCGCGACGCATCCTCTGCCGCACGACAAGATGCCATCGATTATGCAGAGATGGTTGTCAGCTACGTCAGCGATGGTAGCGGCACCCGCGACATGATTGACCGCGCCGTCAAGCAACTGAAAGCAACTTTAGAAGTGAGGAGGTAGAGGTGCCCACAGAAAAGCAGCGGAGCTGCCGGTACAAAGTTCAAGGTTTAAGGTTTAAAGTTGACCACAGAAAAGCAGCGGTGCTGCTGGTGAAAAGTTCAAGGTTTAAGGTTTAAATTTGCCCACAGATTTGCAGGATTCTCACAGATTTTCTAATTTGTCTATAGATAATTAGGCAGCTAAGCTGCCGATTAAACTTTAAACCGTAAACCTTTAACCATAAGAAAGTCCCCCAGC
>JAEEXN010000079.1 GCA_016291595.1 Prevotella sp. | reverse complement strand
CTGTACTATTTACGGGAGAATCCTCCGGCGACTTACCGTCGGCTCGTACGATAAAGATGCTGACAATCAATACATTACGCAAAAACCTTTCTCACAATCTCACATCTCACATCTCACATGTAGCCCCTGAAAAAACCATTATCAATTAGAAATAATATTATTTATTAATATATTATAATATATTAATAAATAAAAGATACATCCAAAACCTAAATGTGAGATGTGAGATTGTGAGATGTGAGACAACTATTAACTGTTAACTCCCTTCCTCCCGCCGCGCCCTCGGGCGCCGTAAATCAGGGCGTGCTTTCCTTCTCTCCCACAAAATCAACCAGCTCAATTTTGAGCCCGTTACCCTTCAACCCGTTTGAAACTTAGCCCGTTAATCCTCAACCAGAGCTTACGCATTGGGAAGGCGTGTGTGGTAAACAATATGTGGGGAATTTTTCCCCTGACATCCTTCAGCAAAAATAAATATGTGGGCGCAATTTTGCGCCGACGTCCTTCAGTAAAACAAATATGTGGGCTGATTTTTGAGCCGACATCCTTCAGCCAAAGATAAATATGTGGGTCCAATATTGGGCTGACATCCCGGCAGGCCTTGAATTTTGAACGCGCGTCAGGGCATTTAATCCTTTTACCGGCGGCTCCGCCGTCTCTATATCTCTATGTCGAAAAAAACTCTATGTCAGCGGAGCGTCCACGGCACTTTTCGGGAACTCTCTCTTGCTAACTAATTGATTTGCAGAATTTTATCTTTTATGAATCCCGAAATCCCGAAATCCCGAAATCCCGAAAAGTACACGATTTTAACACTTTAGATAATGTGTAATTTGAATTATTATATAATTATAATTATATAATAATTTTAAAAACATATCCTTTCTCTGTCCGACAAACAAATATAAAACGCTAATTCGGGATTTCGGGATTTCGGGATTTCGGGATTTCGGGATTTTCGCCTGTTCCTACTGAAAAGGTTGACCCGCCAGCCTGAGAAGAGTTGACTACCTTCGCTGAGCAAAGCCGTCAATGGAGATTGAAATCATTGAGAGAAAAGCAGGCTCATTGCATCAGTCTTTACGCCGGACGCACGTAAATATCGCATTTTTATTTGCATTCGTTCTCATATCTTTGTATATTTGCAGATGAATACATCAACCATGATCAGATAAGTGATGAAAAGAGAATTAGGGAACATCGTTGACAATGTGGACGGACTGAGTGAGTGGCTGAGTAGCGTACCATACAAGCTGCGCCGGCAGGGACAACTCTATCGGGCGGAGGAGCTCTATCAGGGGTATGAGCCATCGGACGATGAGGCGGAAGACAAGGCTTCGTTTGCGACCTGCTACGACAGCAGGGTTTACCAGCATTTCGTGGAGCAGGGCAAGGAAGCCAGGGATATCAGGGAGTCGGTGGCCCGCACCATTCACGACCACGGCATCCAGACGGCGCTCAAGGCATTTCTTGCCGAACATAATCCGCTGAAGTGCGTTGGCATCATGGGCGGACATTCGTTGTTGCGTACCGACCCGATGTTCTCGTTTGTGACGATGCTGAGCAAACAGCTTACCGAAGAGGGATTCTTCATGGTGAGCGGCGGTGGTCCCGGGGCGATGGAGGCCACGCATTTGGGGGCTTGGATGGCTGGCCGCACCGATGAGGAGGCGCAAGAGGCCATCCGCATGCTTGCCGAGGCAGCCGTATCGTTCAAGGATCAGAAGTGGTTGTCGTCGGCACTCGAGGTGATGCGCCGCTTTCCGCAAAACCGATACATCAGTTTAGGCATACCCACCTGGCTCTACGGTCATGAGCCTTCCACACCCTTTGCCACGCATATTGCCAAGCTGTTTACGAACAGCATCCGCGAAGACATCATCCTGACCGTTGCCTATGGCGGCATTATCTATACCCCTGGCAGCGCAGGCACCTTGCAGGAAGTGTTCCAGAACGCCGTTCAGGACCATTACCTGTCGTTCGGCTTTGCCAGTCCGATGGTATTCCTCGGTAAGAAGTACTGGACGGAAGAAGTGCCGGTGTATCCGCTGATGCAATTCCTGATGGAAACAGGAAAATACGAGAACCTGCTCTTGACCCTCTCTGACGATCTCGAAGAAATAGAGCAGGTACTGAAGAATTTTCAGAAGACCATCCCCTGCGAATAACAGGCTCCTGACGGATGCATCCGCATCTGAACGGATCATCTTGCGACTTCTTACACTCCGGGCAACACAATCACCAGCTCCTGCTGCTTTTGCATGGGCTGAGATTTCAGCTCATGTTCCGACATGCCTTAAACCTTAAACCTTAAACTTTGAACCTTAAACCTTGAATCACCAGCTCCGCTACTTTTTACAAGGGCTGAGATTTCAGCTCATGTTTCGACATGCCCTTAATCCTTAAACCTTAAACTTTAAACCTTAGACTTTTAACCCTTTACCCATCGTCTTGCCGCGGGAAAAAACTGTAAAGAAACGCGAAAAATTATTCCGGGCAGTAGCGAATACTACCCGGAAAGCATTGCGTATGTTCTTTATTTTTTGTATCTTTGTAGTGTAAAAAGAAGCGCTCTTTGACACGATTCCGTACCGTTGAGCACCAGTGGGAGAGACCGTTTGATGGCCCGCAGACGATGCCTTTCCGGCTGGCTCAGATCACCTCGATGCCCTGCTGCTCGCAGAGTTTCAGGCTCAGCTCCTTGAGCTTGAACTTCTGAATCTTGCCCGAGCCTGTCAGGGGGAACTCATCGACGAAGAACACGTACTTCGGGGTCTTGTAGCGGGCAATCTTGCCGCGGCAGAACTCGCGCACGTCCTCCGGCTGCATCGTCACACCCTCGTAGAGAATGATGAAGGCGCCCACCTCCTCACCATATTTCTTCGATGGAACAGCAGCCACCTGTACGTCCTTGATGCCGGGCATGTGGTAGAGGAACTCCTCAATCTCGCGCGGGTAGACGTTCTCGCCGCCACGGATGATCATGTCCTTGATGCGGCCGGTGATGCGGTAGAAGCCCTGCTCGTCCTTCACGCCCAGGTCGCCCGAATGGAGGAATCCGTTCTTGTCGATGACCTCGGCGGTGGCCTCCGGGTTCTTGTAGTAGCCCTTCATCACGTTGAAGCCACGGCAGCACATCTCGCCCTGCACGCCCACGGGGCACTCCTCGCCCGTCTCGGGGTCGAGCACCTTCACCTCGACAAAGGGATAGTCGCGGCCTACGGTGGTGCAACGCTGCCCGAACGAATCGTTCAGGCAGGTCTGCGTCATTCCCGGCGACGACTCCGTCAGTCCGTACACGCTGGTGATGGTCATGAACATCTTCTCGCTCACCTGCTTCATCAGCTCGACGGGGCACAGCGAACCTGCCATGATGCCGGTGCGCAGCGACGACATGTCGAACATCGGGAACATCGGGTGGTTCAGCTCGGCGATGAACATCGTGGGCACGCCGTAGAGGGCCGTGCACCTCTCCTTATGGACAGACGCGAGCACCACCAGCGGGTCGAACTTCTCGACCATCACCTGGGTGCAGCCGTGTGTCAGGCAGTTCATCGTGGCAAGCACCACTCCGAAGCAATGGAACAGCGGCACGCAGACGCAGAGCTTGTCGTCCTGGGTGAAGCCCATGTTCTCGCCCGTGAAATAGCCGTCGTTGGAGATGTTGTAATGCGTCAGCATGACGCCCTTGGGGAATCCCGTGGTGCCCGAGGTGTACTGCATGTTGCAGACGTCGTGGCAGCCCACGCTCTGCTTGGCTTTCAGCAGGTCCTCGTCCTCGATGTTCTGTCCCAGCAGCAACAGCTCGGCGGTGTTGAACATGCCGCGGTACTTCTCCATGCCGATGTAAACCACATTCTTCAGGTAGGGGAAGCGCTCGCTGTTCAGGTGGCCGCGCTGGCACTCCTTCAGTTCGGGCAGCATGGTGTAGGTCATGTCGACGTAGTTGCAGTCCCATGTGCCGTCGGTGATGCACAGGGTGTGCATGTCGGAGTCCTTGCACAGGTACTCCAGCTCAGCCTGCTTGTAGTTGGTGTTCACCGTCACGAGTACGGCGCCAATCTTGGCGGTGGCATAGAGGAACGTCAGCCAGTCGGGCACGTTGGTGGCCCAGATGCCTACGTTCGAGCCTTTCTTCACGCCGATGGCGAGCAGGCCCTTCGCCAGATTGTCCACACGCTCGTTGAAAGTCTTCCACGTGAAGCGCAGGTCGCGGTCGGAGTATACGATGTATTCCTTGTCGGGCGTTGTCTCAGCCCAATGCTCCAGCCACTGGCCCAGCGTGCGCTCCGACAGCTCATATCCGGCGCTGCCCGTTTCGGCAGGGTATGTTCTTTTAATGGTCTCCATATTTCTGAGTAATCCGAGTAATCTGAGTAATCTGAGTAATCCGAGTAATCTGAGTAATCTGAGTATTCTGAGTATTCCGAGTAATCAGAAAGGAATATACACTACTGCCAGTATTCTGGCCGACTTGCCGGCAACACCGTGCACATGGTGCTTCACGATTGAGTCGTAGAAGATGCTGTCGCCCTCTTTCAGCGTGTAGGTGGTCTTGCCATAGTCGATTTCCACCTCGCCGCTCATCACGTAGATGAACTCCTCGCCCTCGTGGGCAGACAGTTGGAACTCTCTCTCCTCGGTGGGGTTGATGTCGATGACAAACGGCTCCATGTGGCGTCCGGCCTTCTGCTTGGCCAGCGGATGATACTCCATGTGCTTGCGGGCGTCGGCGGTACCGTTCGAGAAGCTGATGCTGTTGGCAAGACGGTCCTCAGCGCGGCTCACCACGGGTCCCAGCTCGTCGTTGTCGTCGAGGAAAGTGCCCAGTCGCACACCCAGGGCGCGTGCTATCTTAATCAGCGGCCCGAGAGAGGGCAGGTGCTGGTCGTTCTCGATAGAATTGATTTGCTCAACGGAGAGACCGCTGCGCTCGGCCATCTCTTCCACGGAGATGTTTTTGGATTCTCTCATTCCTTTGATTTTGAATCCAACGATAGTATGATGATTCGACATATCTTTTTATTAAAAAAATAATACCTATGCTTAATTCGGCTGCAAAAGTACAAAAAAATGTCGAATTGAAAGAAAAAAGAGAGAAAAAACTACAAACCCTATGATTTTTCGTAATGTGGGGAGGGAATTGGCAAGATGATTTCCCCTTTTTGTGTCTATCTGTCTACTCGTCTTCGATGGAGATGACAAAAAACGATGCCATCAGGAACGTTGTGACAAAAATCATGGCATAAATCACAAAAAAGTATGTACGTATTCAAAAAGAAATGAGTATTTTTGCCGAAACTAATCATTACTGGCAATGAACAAGAAGAATCTGATACTCGTGGCCCTCGGCCTGATGATGGCGCTGCAGGCCATGCCCCAAACCATGTTCCAGCATCCCTGGCAGGGGAAGCGCGTAGCCTATCTGGGCGACTCTATCACCGACCCGCGCAACAGTGGGGCGAAGAAAAAATACTGGAGCTGGCTGCAGGACTGGTTGCAGATCACCCCATACGTCTACGGCGTGAGCGGACGGCAGTGGAACGATATCCCGCGGCAGGCCAACCAGCTGCGTGATGAGCATGGCAACGACTTCGACGCCATCCTGATCTTCATCGGAACAAACGACTATAATGCCGGTGTGCCCATCGGCGAGTGGTGGGACGAGCGTACTACCGAGGTGATGGCGGGCATCCACAAGCCGAAGGCCATGGTGACGCGCCGCCAGCGGGTACCTGCCAAGACGACCGAGACCTACCGCGGCCGTATCAACATCGCACTCGACTCGCTCAAGCGGATATTCCCCGACAAGCAGATCGTGCTGCTCACACCCATCCACCGGGCGAACTTCTTTGCCAACGACAAGAACTGGCAGCCGAACGAGAGCTACCAGAACGAGTGTGGCGAGTATGTCGACGCATATGTGAACTCGGTGAAGGAGGCAGGCAACATCTGGGCTGTACCCGTCATCGACTGGAATGCGTCGTGCGGACTGTTCCCGTTGATTGACAGCAACTTACAGTATTTCGCCAAGCCCGATATTGACCAATTGCATCCTAACGACAAAGGACAGCAGCGCATGGCACGCACGCTGATGTACCAGCTTCTGACACTGCCGTGCCTCTTCGACAAATGATAAGAATCAGATACGTTATAACACTCTTGCTGCTGACTGTTGCCCTGACGGTGATGGGCGGTGAGCTGACGTGGTTCGATGGTAAGCGGCCCGTCAGCTATTCCGTGGCTAAACGGCATTCGAAGGTGGTCGATGTGGCGCTGGGAATGTTCGGCGACGACATGCTGGCCGTGACAGGCATGAGGCCTGAGCGGAAACGGCATGGCATCATCGAAATCGTAGAGGAGAACCGCGGCAACGACGGCTTCTCTCTATCCGTAAGGAACGGGCGCATACGCATCGTAGGAAACAGCGGCAGGGGTGCGGCCTACGGCATTCTGGAACTCTCGCGCCTGGCTGGTGTCTCGCCCTGGATATGGTGGGGCGACGTGGTGCCCGAGCGGAAAGAGCGGCTGACGATTGACGCCGGCTTCACGATGGAGCATGTGCCCAGCGTAGCGTTCCGCGGCATTTTCCTGAACGACGAGGACTGGTCGCTGCGCCCGTGGGCGGGCAGAATGCAAGGGAACAAGGCAGCAGAGGCAAGTGCGGACAAGAGCACGGCCATCTGTGCGCCAGCCTACCGTAAGATTTTCGAACTGCTGCTGCGCCTGCGTGCCAACACCCTGTGGCCCGCCATGCACGAGGGCACCGTGGCTTTCTTCCAGACGGAGGGAGCACGGCTGATGGCCGACAGCTGCGGCATCGTGATAGGCACTTCGCATTGTGAGCCTATTCTGCGCAACAATGTGGGCGAGTGGGATGTATCGGAGCGCGGACGCTTCAATTATATCAGTAATGGTGAGGCAGTAAGACAATACTGGCAGGAACGCCTCGACGAGGTGAGCGAGGGTACGGGCGAGTATCTCTTCACCATCGGCATGCGCGGCATTCACGACGGCTCGATGGAGGGCGTGAGCACCCTGCAGGAGAAGACCGAGGCGCTGCAGCGGGTTATCGACGACCAGCGCAAGATGCTGGAGGCGCGTTTCCCGGACAGCCGGCAGGTGTTTGTTCCCTACAAAGAGGTTCTGCAGATCTACGAGAACGGCTTGCGGGTGCCCGACGACGTGATGCTCATGTGGTGTGACGACAACTACGGTTACCTGACGCGTCTCTCCGACGACGTGCAGCAACGGCGCAGCGGTGGTGCGGGTGTTTACTATCACCTGAGCTACTGGGGCCGTCCGCACGATTATCTGTGGCTGACAACCACGCAGCCCGGACTCATCTGTGAGGAGATGCGACTGGCCTACGACCATCAGGCGCGGGGCGAGTGGATAGCCAATGTGCACGACCCGAAGGTGGCTGCCTACGACCTGGAACTGTTTCTCGACATGGCATGGGACATCAATAGTGTCGGCGCCTCGTCGGTGGAGAAGCATCTGAAGGCGTGGCTCTGCCGGCAGTATGGCGAGAGGGTGGGAGAGCGTATCTTCCCCGCCATGCGCGAGTTCTACCGCTTGTGCGCCATCCGTAAGCCCGAGTTCATGGGCTGGACGCAGGTGGAGCTGGACAAGAAAAAGTACAACCGTGGTCTCTCGCCCGTCACCGAGGTGGGCATGACCGCTGCCGAGGCAGGCGAATACCTGGGTGCATACCGTAAGATTGCGGGCATCGTCAGGGACAACATGAACGGTGTCAGGCATGAGTTGCGCGACAGTTACTTTGCCCATGTGATATACCC
This sequence comes from Prevotella sp., assembly GCA_016291595.1. GTDB lineage: Bacteria > Bacteroidota > Bacteroidia > Bacteroidales > Bacteroidaceae > Prevotella. Next base: position 6,828 of record JAEEXN010000079.1, on the reverse strand, counting down.
CGTCTGTGCCGCCTCGGCCATGGCTCACAAAATATTGTCGCAGGACAAGGCGGAGAGCGACAGGGCTTACCAGGAGATTCAGCAGCTGACGCGACAGTACAACGAACTGGCGGGCGGCAAGTGGAAAGGGCTGATGGACGCCGCTCCCCGCAGGCTTCCGGTGTTCGGGAATGTACATGCAAGGTTGAAGGCAGACACCACGCAGACGGCTGTCCTCGTGAGCAAGGCTGCCAGCGACTATACCCATGCCTCCGATGGCGCCAAGGTGACCGAGATGCTGGGACATAGCATGAGGGCTGTGCAGCTGCCCAAGGGCGGACGGCTGACATACGAGTTCTCGATGACGCAGGACAAGACTGTGGTACTGACCACGGCACTCATTCCCACCCAACCAAACGACACTGGAGACCTGCGCTACAGCGTGAGCATCGACGGTGGTAAACCCGTGGTTTTCTCGCTGAAGGAGCCTTACCGCTCGGAGCGCTGGAAACTGAACGTGCTGAGAGGACAGGCTGTTCGTGAGTTGCCTTTGGAGCTTGCCGCAGGCCGGCACACGCTCGTCATCGAGGCGCTGGACGACCATATCGTAGTCGACGAGTGGAGGATTGAGGGCAACGAATGAGAGGCACTCTTGGATGAACAAGCGTTCTGTGCTTCCCTCTCTGATTGTCAATCACACAAGTCTACAACTTTTCTATAAGTTTTTAGAAACAAACAAAAACAAAGAATAGGTTTATGAAGAAGAGATTTTTGATGTTAAGCGTGGTGTGGATCGCTGTGGCTGCCATGCAGGCTATGGGCGTCTATAACGTCAGGGACTACGGTGCCAAAGGAGACGGGCGCACACTCGACCATGGTGCCATCAACAAGGCTATCGACGCCTGTCATGCTGATGGTGGCGGACGAGTGCTGCTGACAGCAGGTACCTATCTCTGCGGTAGTATTCACCTGAAGAGTAATGTGGACCTGCATCTCATGGAGGGTGCTACCATCCTGGCGGCACCAGGTTCGATGAAGGCCTACGATGAGAGCGAGGTGTTCGGCGCCCCCGAGTATCAGGATGGCGGACATACCTATTTCCATAACAGTCTGATATGGGCGGAGGAGCAGCGGAACATCTCCATTACGGGCCGTGGCGTGATTGACGGCGAGGGACTCACCCGCCATGACACCGAGAAGGCTGGCAATGTGCAGGGCGGCAGCATCGGTACGGGCGACAAGGCCATCGCCCTGAAACTGTGCCGGAATGTCATGATCCGCGATATTACCATCTTCCGTGGCGGTCACTTTGCCATCATCGTCACGGGCTGCGAGATAGGAACCATCGATAATGTGCTTATCGACACCAACCGTGATGGCATAGACATCGATTGCTGCAAGTATTTCACGGTAAGCAACACCAAGGTGAACACGCCCAACGACGACGCCATCGTGCTGAAAAGCTCGTATGCCCTGAAACGGCCCGTTCTCTGTGAGCATATCCTCATCACCAACTGCATGGTGACTGGCTACAAGCTGGGCACCTTCCTCGATGGTACTTACGTGCCTGAGAAAGTGAACTGGGTGTGCGGCCGCATCAAGCTCGGTACGGAAAGCAACGGCGGTTACCGCAACATCACCATTAGCAACTGCTCGTGCATGTGGAGCAGCGGACTGGCCTTCGAGGAGGTTGACCAGGGGCGCATGGAGAATATCGTGGTGACAAACATCTCGCTGAGTCACGTGCACCATTATCCCATTTACATCACCACAGGTTGTCGCAACCGCGGACCAAAGGAGAGAACCGACGTTTCTTCCGCCCGCGACATATATATAAATAATGTGATTGCCGACGACTGCGACTCGCTGGCAGGCATTATCGTCACGGGTATGGAGGGACATCCTATCAAGAATGTGTCGCTCACCGACATCCGCATTCAATACCGTGGCGGTGGTAAAAAGGTGGAAGGCTCCTATCGTGAGCAGGGCACCAACTACCCCGAACCGCGCTGGGCTGGACCCACACCTGCTTACGGGCTCTATGCCCGCCACGTAGATGGCCTCTATCTGCGTAATGTGAAGTTCGAACTGTTGCGCGATGATGAGCGCCCGGAGATGTTATTCGAGGATGTAATCAATAAAAAGATAGAGTAATGAGAAGAATCGTGACATTTTTCGTGATGCTGGCCCTGGCGGTTGTTGCCCATGGCCAGACCATAGAGTTGAACAAGGTGAGTGACCGTCCGTTCTACTATTCTGTGGCAGTTCCCGATGGCAACTACAAGGTGACCGTAACGCTGGGAGCCAGGAAACGGGCTGCAAAGACAGTGGTACGCGCCGAGAGCAGGCGTTTGTTTGTCGAGGAGGTCTCGACGAAGAAAGGCAAGTATGCCACTTACAGCTTCATCGTGAATAAGCGTTCGCCACGTATCGACGATAAGACCGTGGTGAAAATCAAGGAGCGTGAGAAAGACTATCTCAACTGGGACGACTCGCTCACGCTGGAGTTTAACGGTGCCGCACCGGCTGTGCGCAGCATCACCATCGAGCCCGATACCACGGCTATGACCGTCTTCCTATGCGGCAACTCTACGGTGGTCGACCAGAACGAGGAGCCGTGGGCCAGCTGGGGACAGATGATTCCGAGGTGGTTCGACGAGCGCGTGGCCATCTCCAACCATGCCGAGAGCGGCCTGACGGCTCGCACCTTCCTTGCCAGCAACCGTCTCGACAAGATACTCTCGATGATGAAAGCCGGCGACTATGTGTTCTGCGAGTTCGGACATAACGATGAGAAAGAGCACCGGCCAGGCGATGGAGCGTGGTATCACTATGTCTATAATCTGAAGATATTCATCGACCGTGTGAGAGAAAAGGGTGGACATGTGGTGCTGCTCACACCGACCACACGCCGCCGCTTCGACGATGCCCAGCAGAAGATGGTGCCAACCCACGGTGAGTTCCCTGCTGCCATGCGCTCGGTGGCAGAGCGTGAGAATGTGCCGTTGATTGACCTGAACACCATGACACGCCAGTTCTTCGAGACACTCGGCTTCGAGGACAGCAAGCGTGCCCTCGTGCATTATCCCGCCAACACCTTTGTGGGACAGGACAAGCCCTTGGCTGACAATACTCATTTCAACCCCTATGGTGCCTATGAGGTGGCCAAGATGGTGGTGATGGGCATGAAGCAGCACCAGCTGCCCATGCTCAAGGCCCTGCGTGACGACTGGCAGGACTTCAACCCCTGTCAGCCCGACGACTTCAATGCCTGGCACTGGTATCCGGCTCCATCTATCGAGGTAAGGAAGCCGGATGGCAATTAAAAGAAAAGCGGAAATACATTTTTTACCCAAGGAAATAAAGAGGGGAGTGTGACACTTTGTCATACTTCCCTTTTTGGCATGATTTTCGCAAGAGAGTGGGGCAGAAGAAAAACTTAATTAATAAATAAATTAATAAAACAAAGAATTATGAACATCAAACCATTAGCAGACCGCGTGCTGGTATTGCCCGCACCGGCTGAAGAGAAAATTGGTGGTATCATCATTCCCGATACCGCAAAAGAGAAGCCATTGCATGGCACCGTTGTAGCTACAGGTAATGGCACAAAAGACGAGGAAATGATTCTGAAGAAGGGCGACGAGGTGCTGTATGGCAAGTACAGTGGCACAGAGCTTGAGTTCGAGGGTACCAAGTATCTGATGATGCGTCAGAGCGATGTTCTCGCAGTAATTGAAAAGTAATTTAGTAAAAAAGTAGAAAGGTACAATTATGGCTAAAGAGATTAAATACAATATTGATGCACGCGATCTGTTGAAGAACGGTGTAGACCAGTTGGCTAACGCAGTAAAGGTAACACTTGGCCCGAAGGGACGTAACGTAGTGATTGAGAAGAAGTTCGGTGCTCCGCAGATTACCAAGGACGGCGTTACCGTTGCCAAGGAGATTGAGTTGGAGGATCACTTCGAGAACACAGGTGCACAGCTTGTGAAGAGCGTTGCCTCAAAGACTGGCGACGACGCTGGTGACGGAACGACAACTGCCACTATCCTGGCTCAGGCTATCGTCAGCGAGGGACTGAAGAACGTTACCGCAGGCGCCAACCCCATGGACCTGAAGCGTGGTATTGACAAGGCCGTGAAGTGTGTTACCGACTTTATTGCCCAGAGCGCAGAGCAAGTAGGCGACAACTACGACAAGATTGAGCAGGTGGCTACTGTCAGCGCCAATAACGACAAGGAGATTGGCGAACTGCTCGCAGAGGCTATGCGCAAGGTGTCGAAAGACGGCGTGATTACCATCGAGGAGTCGAAGAGCCGCGACACACACATTGGTGTGGTAGAGGGCATGCAGTTCGACCGCGGCTATCTGAGCAGCTACTTCATGACCGATACGGACAAGATGGAGTGCCTCATGGATCATCCCCGTATCCTTATCTATGACAAGAAAATCAGTTCGCTCAAGGATCTCATGCCTGTGCTGCAGCCCGCTGCTGAGCAGGGTATTCCTCTCCTGATCATTGCCGAGGACGTCGACAGCGAGGCTCTGACCACGCTCGTGGTGAATCGTCTGCGCGCTGGCTTGAAGGTGTGCGCAGTGAAGGCTCCTGGCTTCGGCGATCGTCGCAAGGCCATGCTCGAGGACATTGCCGTGCTGACAGGCGGTCTTGTGATCAGCGAGGAGAAGGGCCTGAAACTGGAGCAGGCTACGTTCGATATGCTGGGTACGTGCGACAAGGTGGTCATCTCTAAGGACAACACCACCATCGTGAACGGTGGCGGACAGAAAGAGGCTATTGCCGACCGTGTGGCTCAGATTAAGAACGAGATAGAAAAGACCACCAGCTCGTATGACAAGGAGAAACTGCAAGAGCGTCTGGCCAAGTTGGCTGGCGGTGTGGCTGTGCTCTATGTCGGTGCCAACAGCGAGGTGGAAATGAAGGAAAAGAAAGACCGCGTCGACGATGCTCTGTGCGCCACACGTGCTGCCATTGAGGAAGGTGTCGTAGCCGGAGGTGGTGTCACCTACGTACGTGCCATTGAGGCAGTGCAGAATGTCAAGGGCGACAATGCTGACGAGGAGACAGGTATCAAGATTGTGGAGCGTGCCATCGAGGAGCCGCTGCGCCAGATTGTCACCAACGCTGGTGGCGAGGGTGCCGTAGTGGTTCAGAAGGTGCGCGAGGGCAAGGGCGACTTCGGCTACAATGCCCGCACCGACGAGTATGAGGACCTCCGCGAGGCTGGTGTCATCGATCCTGCCAAGGTGGCTCGTGTGGCACTTGAGAATGCCGCTTCGATTGCTGGCATGTTCCTCACCACAGAGTGCCTCATCGTCGACAAACCCGAACCGGCTCCCGCAATGCCAATGGGCGGAGCACCTGGAATGGGCGGCATGATGTAAATTCACTATCCGACAGGTAGAAGCGGAGAGGGTGTGCTAAGGCTTTGTCTTGGTGCACCCTCGTTTTTTTTGCCATTTGTTTGCATGTTTCGTAAAAATAGCGTATTTTTGCACCGCAAATCAAATTCTTTACAAAATGAATCGACTTATTTCCTCACTTTTCATTGCTTTTGCCGCCACAACGGTTTGGGCTCAGGCAACAGCTGAAGAGGCTTATTCGCGCTTCTACGAGAATTTGCCCGTTGGCGTGCAGCAGGTCAATGTATTCGACGTGCCTGCCCATGAAATGAAACTGACCGATTTCGGCGCAGTGGGCGACGGCAAGACAATCAACACTGAGGCTTTCGCCCGTGCCATCAGTGCCCTGACCAAGCTGGGCGGCGGTACGCTCATCGTGCCGCAGGGCATCTACATGACAGGCCCCATCGCGCTGAAAGACAACATTCGCCTGCACTTGGAGCGCGGAGCCATCGTTATGGCATCGGAGGACAAACGGCTTTTCCTGAACAAAGACCCGAAGGCGCGCGTACGCCCGCTGGTCACTGCATCGAAACGCCGTAACATCATGATTACGGGCGAAGGGTGCATCGATGGCAATGGTGCACAGTGGCGACCCGTCAAACGGCAGAAGGTGAGCGATGTGGAGTGGAAGCAGTTCCTGAAAATGGGCGGAACGGTGACCGACGAAGGGCAACTGTGGTTTCCCTTCAACCTAAAGCATGCCGAGAACATTGCCGACACTCCTGAGGCACAGGAGAATATGCGCGCAGACCTGTTGCGTTTGACTGACTGCGAAAACGTCGTGATAGAAGGCATCACGGTGCAGAATTCGCCGCGTTTCCATGTTCATCCCGTGCGTTGTAAGAACGTAGTTATCAATGGGGTGACGGTGCGCTGTCCGTGGAATGCACAAAACGGTGATGCCATCGACATCAGCAACTGCCAGCGGGTGCTGATCGTGAACAGCATCATCGACGCGGGCGACGATGGCATCTGCATGAAAGGCGGATCGGGGCAGCAGGGATTGGACGACGGCCCCTGCGAGGATGTGCTCATCACAGACAATACGGTGTATCATGCACACGGCGGCTTTGTCATCGGCTCTGACGTCTCGGGTGGTATGAACCGCATCGTGGTGCGTCGTTGCCGCTTCTCCGACACCGACACAGGTCTTCGCTTCAAGAGTGGAATCGGTCGTGGGGGTAAGACGGAGAATATCTTTATTTCCGATATTGTAATGACCGACATCACCCAGCAGGCCATTGTTTTCGAATGCACCTACGTCGACCGGAAATATGCCGTGAACACGAAAGAAGAGGGAGAAATAAAGACACAGGGCAGTTTCGCACCCGACTTCCGCGACATCCATATCAGCGATGTGGTTTGCCACAATGTGCCCGTGGCCATCAAAGCGGTCGGACTGCCCGATATGAAGTGTGTCAG
>JAEEXN010000010.1 GCA_016291595.1 Prevotella sp. | reverse complement strand
GCTAAAAGCCCGCTCGGATACACGCCCAAGTATCTGGCCAAAGAATTAGAAGATGCTTAAACATCGTGAGTTCGACGAAATCTAACTGTCAAAAAAAATGGTGATTAGCAATGATTGTTACTATATGGTGCTAAATTAAAAGATTTACCAAGTGTGAGTGTTCGCTGGCCATAGTATCTCAGTCTCAGCGTCTCAGTTAATTAGTTTCTTTGCAAAAGAAAATTTGTCAGTTGCCGGGCTCCTGACTTTTACGACCATCGGGGTGAGCTACTAACTTAGTCTGGCGCTCGATGGCCTCGTAAAGGAAGTGTGAGTGTTCGCTGGCTGGGATTTTCCAGTTTTCCAGTTTTCCAATTAAAAAAACGAGGTACTAATCCCCTTTCTAATATTATATAAATAATTGATATATAAGTAGTTATATATATAAAGAGAGAAAAACTGGACTCAAAAAATAAATTGGAATAATTGGAATACTGGAATAGACAGTATATTGAATTCATCTAAAAAGCTGTATATCAATGAGATACATCATCAAGACTTCCGTTTCTCCAAGCTGAAAAACCTCAGAAAAGGCACAAAATGCGTCAAAAACCAGCTCTCTAAGGCCTCAAAAGACGTGCAGAAACCCTTTGTTTTGATGTTTTTCCCCTTTTTTGGCGCGTATTTGAGTTCCGCAAAATTTCAATATCTCGGCCTAATTTGGCAGGAATTGTGCGGTAAATGGCTCATCTGGTGGCAGAAAGTGGGGGTTATAAGTGCTATTTGTCCTATTCTATAGAGGCCATTTGCCGCTATTCCCGCCCTCGGATGTGACCAATCCGGCATTCTTTCAAAGCGCTGTGGCGCATGAAATGCGTGGCAGCCTGCCCGTTACTATAATACGACAGAGGGCGTCTCCAGCTCAGCCGGAACGTTCTCTGCTGCGGCTGGGCAACCTTCGCAGATACTAAAAAAGCCTTTCCGATTGTGGAAAGGCTTTTTTAGAGGAAATATAAATCAATTATTGAATGCCGTCCTCACGGAGCTTTTTCTGCCAACGCCATGCTGAGGCAAGAACCTCGTCGGTAGGTGTTTCTGCCTTCCAACCAAGAACCTTATTAGCCTTGCTGACATCCCCCCATACCTTCTCGATGTCACCTTCGCGACGGGGAGCATACTTCCACGGCAGCTTCACGCCTGTGGCACGCTCGAATCCTTCGACAACTTCGAGGGTGCTCAGACCGCGGCCCGTGCCGATATTGAAAACTTCCACCTTATCGGTCTCAGGATTGTCGAGCACTCGCTCCATTGCCTTTACGTGAGCCTTAGCCAAATCGACAACATAAATGTAGTCACGAATGCAGGTGCCATCTGGGGTCTCGTAGTCGTTACCGAAAATCTTCAGTTCCTTACGTATGCCGATTGCCGTCTGTGTAACAAAGGGAATGAGGTTCATGGGCACACCATTGGGAAGCTCACCAATACATGCAGAGGGATGAGCCCCAATAGGATTGAAATAGCGCAAGATGATGCTCTTAATGGGAGCTCCGCTATGGATATAGTCCTGAATAATCTCCTCGTTAATCTGCTTAGTGTTGCCATATGGCGAGAGAGCCTTCTGTATGGGGGCTTTCTCGGTGACTGGCAAGTTCTCCTCGGTGGGCTGTCCGTAGACGGTGCAGCTACTGGAGAAAATGATGCCCTTGACGTCGTACTTAGGCATGAGCTCAAGAAGGTTGATGAGCGAGACTATGTTGTTCCGATAGTAGAGTAATGGTTTCTCTACGCTCTCACCGACAGCCTTGCTGGCGGCGAAATGGATGATGCCCTCAATACGGGGATACTTTTTGAACACTTCTTCGGTGGCGTTGGCGTCACGCAGGTCTACCTGCTCGAAGGCCGGACGTATTCCCGTGATTTTTTCAATGCCATCGAGGACCTCTATCTTTGAATTACTCAGATTGTCGACAATGACAACCTCATAGCCTGCCTGCTGCAGCTCTACAGTTGTATGGCTACCAATAAAGCCTGTGCCACCCGTAACAAGAATTGTTTGTTTCATTGCTTTTGTTTTAATAAAAAGGTGAGAAACAAATCTTTAACCTCATTTCCCACCTATGTTTAATTTATCTTCTCAATACTTAATCTAGTCCGAACAAGGAACTCAGACCTCCATCAACACCGCTGAAACCCATAAATGCTAGAGAGAGCAGACCTGCGGTAACAAGAACGATAGCCATTCCTTGCATGCCCTTGGGTATACGTACCATAGCGAGCTGCTCGCGGATGCCGGCAAAAATGACGAGTGCCAGCGCAAAACCGATAGCGGTAGAGAAAGCATAGACAACACTCTGAAGCAATGAGAAATCTTTCTGGATAACCAGGATGGCCACACCTAACACGGCACAGTTGGTGGTGATAAGTGGAAGGAAGATTCCTAATGCCTGATAGAGGGCTGGCGACACTTTCTTAAGGATAATCTCAACCATCTGAACCAAAGAGGCGATGACAAGGATGAAAGCCAGCGTTTGCAGATAGCCGAGGCCAAACGGATTGAGCACGTATATCTGTACGAGATAGGTTACAATGGTGGCCAGAGTCATGACGAAGGCCACGGCAGCGCCCATGCCAAGAGAAGTTGACACTTTCTGCGACACGCCCAGGAAAGGACAGATGCCGAGGAATTGCGACAAAACGATGTTGTTGACAAAGATTGCCGATATGAATATCAGTATATATTCCATAGTTTATGCCTTTTTAAATCTGTTGACGATTGCGATAAGGTAGCCCAACGAGATGAAAGCGCCCGGAGGCAGCACGAAGAGCAGAGTGTTGTAAGTCTCAGGTAGCAGGACAGCCCCGAAGAGCGAGCCGGCACCCAGCAACTCACGAACCATTCCGAGCAACGTAAGGGCAAATGTGAAGCCCAAACCGATACCGATTCCATCGAACAAGCTGGCTACAGGCGACTGCTTAGCAGCAAAGGCCTCCGCACGGCCGAGGATGATACAGTTTACCACAATGAGAGGGATGAAGAGTCCAAGGGACTTGTCGACATCGGGGAGATATGCCTTGATGAACATCTGGAGGATGGTCACAAAGGCAGCAATGACTACAATGAACACGGGAATGCGCACCTTGTCGGGGGTAATACTCTTAAGGCAGGAGATTACGAAATTAGTGCAAATGAGCACGGCCATAGTGGCCAGTCCCATAGAAAGACCATTGAAGGCCGAAGTAGTGGTGGCCAGCGTGGGACACATACCAAGCATCAGGACGAACGTCGGGTTCTCCTTGATGATACCATTTTTAATGATACTTATATAATCCATAAGTTTCAGCGTTTCAAGTTTTCAGTTTAGACACACATCAATTCTCAATAGGAGTAGCCTTGAATGCTTTGTAAGCATTGTTGACAGCAAGCAGGAACGCGCGGCTTGTGATGGTAGAGGCTGTAATTGCATCAACCTGACCGCCGTCTTTGCTGACGGTGAGCGGCTCAGCTGGATTCTTGCCAATGATATCGCCCTTTTCACCCTTTTGGAACCACTTGTCAGCCTTGGCACCCAAGCCTGGGGTCTCGGCATGCTCGAGGAGTGTATAGCCCAGAACGTTGCCCTGAGGGTCGAAGCCGACAAGCACCTTCAGATCACCACCGAAGCCGCCTGTTGTGCTCTCCACAGCAGCACCAAGATCGTTTTTCTGGGCATCTTGCGTCTGATAAATAATATAGGTCATTTCCTTGCCTTTGGCATCGTTCTGACGCACGGTATCCGTCTTGACGACAGTCAGCTCACCACCACCCATCACGCTCTTAATTCCATCGGCCAATGCTAACTTGGCCTGCTCTGAGATAGGTCCTTCGGTAATATGATTCACCAAAGCCAGAATGCCGCCGATTATAACAGCAACTCCAGTGAGCACCAGCACCATGTTTGTGAAAGAAGATTCAAGTTTCTTCATGTTTCAGTCCTCCTTATTTCTTTGCAGGCACTTCACCGAAGCGCTTAGGTTTGACATACATATTGATAATTGGCGTGAACGCATTCATGATGAGAATGGCGAACGACATACCCTCGGGATAACTGCCCCAGTTGCGGATGACAACCGTAAGGAAGCCTATGGCTACACCATAGATGAGTTGCCCGCGGTGGGTCATCGGCGACGTAACATAGTCAGTAGCCATGAAGATAGCACCGAGCATAAGACCTCCGCTCAGCACGACGGCAACGGGATGGGCATAAACAGGATTAGCCAGATGGAGCAGACCGCTGAACACGAAAACTGTTCCGATGATGCTGACAGGAATATGCCAAGTGATAATCTTACGCCAAAGCATATAAGCCAGACCCAACAAGAGGGCCAGCGCACAAACCTCACCAATAGTACCGGCGCCGTGGGCCAGGCCAGGATGGCCGAGCAGCATATGCAAAGAGTCGGGCAATTGCTCGAGCACGCTGGCGTCACCGCTCTTGATAGCGGTCTTCATGATAGCAAGCGGAGTAGCACCTGTCTCGGCATCAAGATAGGAGCCCAACTGGCCGGCAATGGGCCATGAAGTCATCTGAGCAGGGAAGGACACAAGCAGGAAGCAACGGCCTACCAATGCGGGATTAAAGGGGTTATTGCCAAGACCTCCAAACGACATCTTTCCGATGCCAATGGCAACAAGGGCACCGATGATGATAATCCAAATGGGGAGATTGGAAGGAAGATTCATACCGAGCAGTATACCAGTTAAGGCTGCTGACCCGTCGAAAATAGTTGTTTCCTTTTTCTTCAGCAAATACTTTGTAATAGCCCACTCAAAGAATACGCAGGCCACCACACTTGTGGCACACACAATGGCAGAACCGATTCCAAAATAATAGAACGATACAACAAGAGCTGGTAACAGCGCAAATATCACGCCGTACATGTTACGCTCTACACTATCAGTTCCGTGTGCATGCGGTGAAAGTGATACGATTAACTTTCCCATTATTCTTAATTAATAAATGATTACTTAAGTTTGATGATTACTTCTTGGCGTTGCGGGCACGTATAATATTCATGACCTCTGCCTTACCAAGCACAATATGATCGAGCAACGGACGATGGGCAGGACAGGTAAACTGACAAGAGCCGCACGATATGCATGAGACAATATCCTCCTGCTCGGCACGCTCGTATTCCTTCATCGAAGAAAGTGTTGAAAGCAGATATGGCTCCAGTCCCATAGGACAAGCCGACACGCACTTGGCACAACGTATGCAGGGCTGCTCTTTCTTACGGAGAGCATCATCGCCAGAGAGTACCGTAACAGAGTTAGTGCCCTTGCAAACGGGGACATCAAGGCTCATTACAGCTTTACCCATCATCGGACCACCGGCTAAAACCTTATGGTCACCCTCAGGCATGCCACCACAGGCATCAATCAGTTGCTGGAACGGTGTTCCCATACGAACCAAGAAATTACCTGGATTTGCTATTTGCTTTCCTGTCACAGTTGTATAACGCTCGAACAAAGGCTTACGCTTCATAACGGCCTGATAGACGGCAAACGCAGTTCCAACATTTTGTACAATGGCACCTACATTTACAGGTATTGCTGGAGGTGCTGGAACTTGACGGCGAATAACGGCGTCGACCAGCTGTTTCTCACCACCTTGGGGATATTTCTTAGCAAGCGCCACAACCTCTACATGAGGATTGCCTGCCGTCTTGGCCTCAAACAACTCAATGGCTTTGGGTTTGTTGTCCTCAATTCCTATGTAGCCTTTGTCTACCTTGGCTGCCTTCATAAGTAGGTCGAGGCCGACAAGAATTTCATCAGCATGCTCCATCATCAAACGATAGTCGGCGGTAATGTATGGCTCGCACTCAACTGCATTGATAATCACACACTCGGCCTTGGCAGTAGGTGGAGGACACAACTTAATAAATGTAGGGAATCCAGCACCACCCATACCAGTAACTCCGGCAGTCTTGATGCGATTTACAATCTCCTCGGGCGTCAGCTCTGGATGCTCAGCAAGGGTTTCCAACTTCTCGGACCGGTCAATCGTCTCCTCCCATTCGTCACCCTCGACATTGATGATAATAACAGGCTTACGATAACCGGTAGCATCGATGGCTGTGTCTATTTTAAACACCGTTCCCGAAACAGAACTGTAGATAGGGGCAGAAACAAATCCACCTGCCTCAGCTATGAGCGTACCCACCTTTACCTTGTCACCTTTCTTTACAACGGCCTTGGCTGGAGCTCCAATATGCTGGGAAAGAGGGAAAATTGCTTGTTTGGGGAGTTCTGCTACTTTCGTAGCCACCTCATGTGTCAACTTATTCTCATCTGGGTGAACACCACCTATTCTGAATGTCTTGATTCTCATACTTTATCCTCCTTTTCTTTAGGGTTATTGACTGGACTGACAGAACTGGAAGGCTGTTCTTCTGTGTTCACAGGCTTGGGTTTGGGAGCCGGGAAGTTAACGGCACAAATAGACTTCGTCGGACAAGCATCAACGCACTTACGGCATAAACGACACTTATTGAAATCAATATAAGATACATTGTTCTCGACTGTGATAGCCTCAAACTTACACTCCTTGACACACTTGCCACACCCGATACAAGCAGCCTTACAAGCTTTCATCGCAACAGGACCCTTGTCTTTGTTCACGCAACTAACAAATACCCGGCGATTCTTGGGACCTTTTTTGCGCAACTCGATGATATGACGGGGACAAGCCTTCACACAGGCTCCGCAAGAGGTACACTTCTCATCGTCAACCTCAGGAATGCCAGTCTCATCATTCATTCGGATAGCGTCGAACTGACAGGCAGCAACACAATCGCCACAACCCAAACAGCCATAACCACAACCAGTCTCACCAGTACTACATACACTCATGGCTGCACAACTTTGTAGCCCGTCATACTGAGCAATGCGAGGACGATGCTCACATGTACCATTACAACGTACTACGGCAATCATCGGCTCGGTGTTAGCCATAGCCATACCCAAAAGATCGGCAACACGGCCCATGACTTCAGCACCACCAACAGGACAATTCAATCCTTCTAGCGAGCCTTTGTCTGCACCTTTCACCAACGCGTCGGCCATACCGGAGCAGCCCGGGAAACCACAGCCTCCACAATTGGCACCTGGCAACAGCTCTATCACTTGAGCGATGCGGGGATCTTCGTGTACGGCAAACTTCTTGGAGACAACATACAAGATAGCGGCTGCAATCAATGCAATGGCTCCAAGAACGATTACTGCAATTAAGATAAAATTCATAATGATATTGTTTTAGTTATTAATTCTTTCAATAGTAAAAGATAATCTCTCGCGCAACTTCTCGCGTTTTTGATAGAGTACCAGATAATAAGGTATCAAACAAGCAATACTGCCCAAAGCTGCAAGAGGCTCATTCCCAGTAAAGCGAATCAGCAAATAGAGAGCCGCTATCAGAATAAGGAATGGAACACCGAAACCAAGTATGACAGCATTCACTCCCACTTGCTCTGATGCAACTACTGTCACTTCCTCGCCTACACGGCCATCGAAATCTCCATACACCTCAACCGTTTTCTCTTTGCTTTCCGAGGCGCCACAATGGCCAGCCACCTTACAGCTAGCACATGCAGATGTCTGCAAGATGCGCACGCGGATAACGTTCCGCTCTACTGATTCAATGACTCCAGTGTGTTTGATTTTACCGCTCATGTATTCCTAGTTAACTCCCGATTTTGCAATGTCGAGTTTGCAAATGCAAAGGTAATACTATATTTTCATTATTCCAAATAAAAGCAGGAAAAATAGCGGAAAACGTTTACGTTTTCACTTCATGAGTTCATCGAAGAAGTCATCTAAGTCTTTATCAAGTCCTTCCATCAGTTCTCCACCGATAATTGCTATATCGTCATCAACAAGATATAGCTCAGCAATGTGTTCCCTATCATCATCCTCAAGCACAAAACTATATGGTTTAAGGATTGACATCTTCTCAACCAAACTGCGCAAATGGATTAGCTGACCTCTCAACAAGCTGGCAATTTCTTTGTAGAAATCCTCGTCTTTGTTGTCAATCCACTGCTCAATCACACAGCGGTTAATCTCGTTGTCGTCATCATCGAATGCAATCATTTCACCACTCTCCTGCGACACGCATAAGTGTAAGTCAGTCATTACATCTGCTTCTTCCGTTGGAGGAAATTTTTGGGCAATTCTTCTAATAGCACGTTCAACTTGCTGAATAGTCTGTTCTGTTGCTTTCATAGCTATCTTATTTATGGTTTTCAATAGTTTACTTTTACGCCTGTCCCCTCATTACTCATACGGTCTAGTGCTGTTACTACATACACGCCTCGCGAATTGAGTTTAAAGAAGTTATTATAGGTAATGCCAAGAATGTGTTTCTCGTCATCCAAGTTAATAGGCTCACCGGGATTAAAACGGTAGACGACATACTTTACGGCCTCTTTCTTCCAGCCCTTCCCACCAGGTTTCGTCCAGCAGAGCACCTGATCACCGCTGATATTCATAATTTTCATCTTGCGCACCTTCTTAGGAGCCTTAGACTCTATGAAGGTCATGCGGGGCTGCAATGCCGGGTATTTCCAATAGACATTGCGAAGCATCTGGCCATAGTTCCCAGTATTGTCGACGGCTGCTTTAGCATACCAAAGTACAGTTCCACTCACATTACGTGATTGTTTATGCAAGCGCATCTTTGCCGGCAACTGGTTTTGAGCAGGATTCTGAGGGTCAGTATATTTTGCCGTACGCTCAATATCCTCGCCAATAAAAAGCGGTCGCTTGGTCACGTTCCTATTCCACCAATTGATAAGTGTCGTATAGTCGGCTGCCTTATTACCCATTTCCCAATATATCTGAGGTACGCAATAATCAATCCAACCTTTGTCCACCCATTTAAGTACATCTGCATACAGGTCATCGTAATTCTGCAAGCCATTGGTATTGCTACCATTGGGATCATTACGCTTATTACGGTAAATGCCAAAGGGAGAGACGCCAAACTTCACCCACGGCTTGATGCTCTGGATGGCCTCATGCAACTCCTTTATGAACATATTCACATTCTCACGCCGCCAGTCGCCAACACTCATGGCGTTGTTTTTTGCAATACTCTTATATAGTGCGTACTCCTTACTGTCGGGAATCTGTTCTCCTGCTACTGGATATGGATAAAAATAATCGTCGATATGGAAGCCGTCAATATCGTATCGGCGGACAATATCTTGGGCCACCTTGCATATATAACTGCTATTTTCGGGTATGCCTGGATTCAAAATGTAAAGACCATCATAGCTGAAGACATTGCCTGGCTTACGCACGGCAATATGATTACTGGCCAGTTCGTTGGTGAACTTGGTTTTGGCGCGATAAGGATTAATCCACGCATGAATCTCCATGCCACGTTTGTGACATTGCTCAACCATCCATGCCAACGGGTCCCAATAGGGCGCTGGCGCTTGGCCTTGAACACCTGTCAGAAAACGACTCCAGGGCTCCAATTGGCTCTCGTATAGTGCATCACACTCCGCCCGAACCTGGAAAATAATAGCATTAACGCCGTCTTTGCATAGTTCGTCAAGCTGATATGTCAATGTGCTTTGCATCTCACTCTTGCTCATGCCTTGGAACTGACCATTTACGCATTGAATCCACGCGCCTCTAAACTCTCTTTTCTGTGCTGTTGCTGGCACGCTCAAGGCCACCAGCAAAAATATAATTAGTTTTCTCATTTTTATTCTTTCAAATGATTTTGAATTAATAATTCAGAAATATAATCTCCCTACCTGACTATAAGTCTATCTCCTACTTTCACCTGATAATCAGGTTCCAGACGATTCATCTCATAAAGACTCTTTAATCTGATGCCATACATTTGCGAAATTTGGTACATACTCTCACCTGCTCTTACTATGTGAGGATGTCCCTTAAACTGCTTCAGCGCTTTCGTCTGTTTCTTCTTCAGGTATACGATATCGCCCTCACGAAGAAGGTCTTTCTTGTTGCGCTCATTATGTTTAGCCAATTTGCGGTATGAGATATTCACCTCTTTTCCTATCGACTTGAAGGTGTCACCCTGTCGCGCAACTAGATAGTAATTTTTATTATATATGTATATCGGGTGAAGTGACTGACCGCTTCCTGCAGGACGGTCTTTCGACACCTTGTCTGCCATAAACTTATCATAACTTTTGGCATAATCATACTGATGTAAGTCATATGTCTCAATAAGTTTAATGAGCGACTCTGCATAAGTAGGGCTTGTCGCGTATCCGCAATTTTTCAAGCCTCTAGCCCACCCACGGTAGTCTTTCACATCAAGGGAAAAAAGACTGCGATAGCGCTGACGACCTGAGAGAAACTTACTATGGTCCTCGTAGCTCTGACGCGCATTATTATACACACGGAAACATTCTCCAAGAGCATCGTCATCATGATGCATCGTAGGCCCAGTCCAATCATGGCACTTAATGCCAAAATGGTTGTTACCTTTTAAAGCCAGGTCGCTCATTCCACCACGACTCTCAAGAATTCCTTGAGCGAGCGTAATGCTAGCGGGAATATGGTATTTAAGCATCTGTTCGATGGCCAGATCCTTATATTGGTTCACATACATTCTATACTGAGCGTTAGTACCCTGAGCAAGTAGCAATACAGGAATCAGTAACACCAACGCCAGCGTTATCAAATGTTTTTTCATCTCATTTGCATAAAAAACGCTACAAAGGTAAACAAAATAGTTGAAACGCCAACACCATATCGCTCAAAATTGCTAGCGCAGCAAAAAAAACTATAGGCAACTTTATACAGAACACTATTCGTTACAAAAAATTTTGTCAATTGTGATTTTATTCATATCTTTGCATAATATTAATAAACAGAACAATACATATTATTATGAAAAGTAAACTGATTATTACATTGCTAATCGCTGTTGTCATGACACATGCAACACTAAACGCTCAGAGACCAGCTATTCAATATGATGCAGAACTGGAGGCGAAGATAGAAAAGAAACTTGCCAAGATGTCGCTCGATGAGAAAATCGGCCAGATGCTTGAGTTGAATCTCGACATCATGGGAAAGTATGACGAGGCTGGTAAGTGGCAATTAAACGAAACCATGCTTGACACAATTATATCTAAATATAAGATAGGTTCTATCCTGAATGCACCTGGCACAAGGGCGGCCACCATTGATGAATGGCAGTACTGGATTAGGCTGATTCAGAAGAAATCAATGAAGTATATTGGCATCCCAGACATATATGGTCTTGACCATAATCACGGCGTTACATATACGCAAGCAGGCACTATGTTCCCCCAACCAATCAACCTTGCAGCCTCTTTCAACACATCATTAGCTAAAACCATGGCCGAGATTACAGCTTATGAGAGTCGTGCGGGCAACTGTCCATGGGTGTATAACCCCGTACTTGATTTAGGCCGTGACCCACGATGGAGCCGCATATGGGAAAGTTTTGGAGAGGATGCTATCGTCAATGCACGGATGGCTGAGGCCGAGGTACAAGGTTATCAAGGCGATGACCCCAACCATCTAGGCAAATACAATGTGGCGACCTGTGTTAAACACTATTTTGCTTATGGTGCACCATTTTCAGGCAAAGACCGCACACCTGCATACATATCCCCACAGATGCTTCGTGAGAAATACTTTGAGCCATTCAAAGCTGCCATTCAAGCAGGTGCCCTCACCGTAATGGTCAACTCTGCCAGCATCAATGGAGTGCCTCTACATGCTAGCTACAAATACTTAACAAAATGGCTGAAAGAAGATTTGCAATGGGACGGCATGATTGTCACCGACTGGGCAGATATTAACAATTTATTTACTCGTGAGCGCGTGGCCAAAGACAAAAAAGATGCTATTCGCATCGCAATCAATGCTGGTATTGATATGTCTATGGATCCTTATAGCGTCGACTTTTGCATTCTGCTTAAACAGTTGGTAGAAGAAGGTAAGGTGGCAATGGAGCGAATTGACGATGCTGCCCGCCGTATTTTGCGTGTGAAATACCGCTTGGGATTGTTTGAGAACCCGAACACTGGCGGCAAAGGATATGAGAAATTTGGTTGTGAGGAGTTCGCACAGAAGGCTATACAAGCAGCCGAGGAGGCTCAGGTTTTGCTGAAGAACGAGGGCGGTTTACTACCACTTTCCAAAGGGACAAAGATTCTGCTGACAGGGCCTAACGCCAATCAGATGCGTTGTCTGAACGGTGGTTGGACCTATACATGGCAAGGATCAAAGGCAGAAGACCTATCCGAAAAGTATAACACTATCTATGAGGCACTTTGCAACAAGTATGGTAAAGAGAATATTATCCTTGAACAGGGTGTAACCTACAACGAGCAAGGTGCCTACTACGAGGAAAATGCACCTGAGTTTGAGAAGGCGGTAGCAGCTGCAGAAGGAGCAGACGTGATTGTCGCATGCATTGGCGAGAATAGTTATTGTGAGACACCAGGCAATCTGACAGACCTATGGTTGTCGGAAAACCAGCGCAATCTCGTAAAACAACTGGCCGCCACGGGCAAGCCTATAGTATTGATTCTGAATGAGGGTCGTCCACGACTCATAGCTGATATTGAGCCATTGGCTAAAGCTGTGGTTCACATCTTCCTACCTGGTAACTATGGTGCAGACGCACTTGCTAACTTGCTTGCAGGCGAAGCTAATTTCTCGGCCAAGATGCCATACACTTACCCACGCGAGATTAACTCACTAGCGAACTACGATTACAAGGTTAGCGAAGAAGTTGGAACTATGGCCGGTGCCTACAACTACGACGCTAAAGTGTCCTTACAATGGCCTTTTGGTTATGGAATCAGCTACACCACATTCGATTATAGTAATCTGCGCGTTGACAAAAAAACTTTTACTGCCGACGATGAGATTACCGTTAGAGTAGACGTGCGTAATGCTGGCAGCCGTGCAGGAAAGGAGCCTGTACTGCTCTACTCGAGCGACCTTGTTGCCTCGATAGTTCCCGACAATCGCCGGCTGAGAGACTTTGCCAAAGTAGAGCTCCTACCCGGTGAGCGTAAGACTGTCACCTTCTCCCTACCAGCTAAAAACCTAGCCTTTGTCGGGACAGACAATAAATGGATTCTTGAGGAAGGAGATTTTATTCTAAAAGTGGGCAATCAATCCGTTCGTATCTATTGCTCAGAGACAAAAAAATGGGAATCTCCCAATATAGATTGATAATGTATGTAGGTACGATAGTATAAGACAGGTTTAATTAACATCATTTCATAAACATATGACCTAAACTTATACTATCGTACCTTTCCTCTTCGCTATATATTCTTTATGGTATTTTGCAGACAGAGGACGACATCTTGCCATCCTTTTTCATCGAACTCTTCTGAAATGCCTATAGTAAAGTTCTCCAGTAACAGTAGCTCCTAATTTATACAGGTTTTCTCTACGTCCTGTACGTTCGCACATAATAAACGAAACGAGGAAAAGCTAGCTTTTCCTCGTTTGCGGTGCGTACGAGACTCGAACTCGTGACCTCCTGCGTGACAGGCAGGCATTCTAACCTACTGAACTAACGCACCAAATCAGTAGTGTTCAAGCGGTGCGTACGAGACTCGAACTCGTGACCTCCTGCGTGACAGGCAGGCATTCTAACCTACTGAACTAACGCACCATGATCCTCATTTAGAGGCGGCTAAAGGCCGATTACTGATTTGCGGTTGCAAAGGTATGAATATTTTTTCTATTCCGCAAACTTTCAACTGACTTTTTTATATTTTTTTTTGCACAAGTACGACATCGTGGTATTGATAGCCATCAAATAGCCATTCTCGCAATATTGCAGAGCGCTGGAAACCACAGTTTTTAAAAAGTGCCAACGACACCTCATTGCTTGATGCAATGCATGCGTACAACTGGTGCAGATGGAGCACCTTCTGTGCATAATTAACCAATTTGTCCAATGTTGCTGTTGCATAATGCTTATTTCGCCAAGGCTTTTGAATTACGATTCCTATCTCAGCTCTAAGATGCTGCGGATTAAAGTTAACAATATCTACAATGCCGATAATCTCTCGTGTTTCGTTTTCAATCATCAGTCTCACCTGCCGGTCTGAATATATATCACCCGCACTTTGGGCAATATAATTGTGGAGTGTATAACGTGAGTAAGGCACATTTGTAACACCGACATCCCACAATTCCTCGTCATTCTCAATCTGATACAGTATATTAAGATCCTCTGGCTCTATTGCCCTCAAACTAACAATTGGCTTATTCATACATACACCTCCTTATCTGTTATCAGTACTCTTGAAGCCGAACTGTATGTGCCTATTAAATAAGCACCTTCATGATTGGCCAAATCATTGAAGATATCAGCATAACACCAACTGTCCATATCGTAGACATGGTAGACAAACTCGTTCCCCCTTATTTCACATGATAAGCCTTTCCGTCTTGCAAGCAAAATACATTCCTGTCTCATCTGCTCAGAACCGTCGAAAATAAATGTGGCTTCATCGTCTTTCTTATGTTCAACAAATCCCAGTCGCTTTTTCAGTTTGCGCATCTTCATTCTTGCCAAGTCGGTAAAAGCCTTGCCATAAATAGCTGCACGGATGGGAATGCTCAACCATAAACCAATTGAGCCATAATGTTTGCGAAAAAAGATAAGCATTGCCTTATAGAACACATGCACATAACGGAACGAAGACTTCTCGGTACTCTCTCCTTTGTAGTGCAGAATCTTTTCAGGTACATACCAGTTCTCATAGCCGGTTTTCAGGATACGGTAGGAAAGGTCGATATCCTCACCATACATAAAGAAATCTTCGTCGAGAAGTCCAACCGTGTCAAGAACACTTCTCCGTATCATCATGAATGCTCCACTAATCACCTCAATCTTTGCTGGCTTGTCCCAAGGCAGGTAACCCATATAATAATGTCCTAACTTCTGGTGTTTTGGAAACCGTTCACAGAGCCCCGTCATCTTGTAGAAAGCTGTCATTGGTGTTGGCAATCCCCTACGCGATTCTTTTGCTTTCTCACCATTTGTCTTCAACATCTGAACACCAGCGGCCCCTGCTTTAGGATGTTCGTCCATAAACTCCAGTACATCTCTGAAAGTATGCTCACCAACAAGCGTATCAGGGTTCAGTAACAACACATACTCTGCTCCACTCTGTCTGATAGCCAGATTATTAGCACGTGCAAAACCCAGGTTATGATTGCTTTCAATGAACCTTACATCGGGAAAACGCTCTTTCAAATACTCCACAGAACCATCACGCGAGTGGTTATCCACCACAACAACTTCTCCATCGATGCCTTCGATGGACCGACGCACACTTGTGAGACACTGCTCCAGATAGTATTTCACATTATAGTTTACTATGATAACCGTCAGTTTCAATTCAATGACGTTTCAGCTTTACATCTATTCATCGTGGGAACAATAAACAAGATACACAAAAGCAGAATAATAGCCAGATAACAGAATGCTGGCTTCATGAAAAACAGATAATAGAAAATGGTGCACATCACTAAGGGGGCTGCCAATAGCATCATCCTTAACGTTCCCCAACGCAAGAGTTCTCTTGCAGGGTTCTCTGTCAATTTCTTGTGAACGGCTTGGAACTTAAACAATTTTAGCGAAAGTGGTATCATACACAACACCACCAGCTCCATCACCGTCAACAACACAAACTCCAGTTGCTTATTCTCTGCCCAACATCCAGCCTCAAGCGTATTGGTTTCAAAGAGAATCACAGCAAGTGCACATACAACAATTGCCGTCAACAACTCTGCAATCAATATCTTTTGTGTCCGCTTCATAATCCCTAATTGATAGTTTGAAGTATTTATCTTATTATTTAAGAGTGCAGAATCATAGTTATTTACGAGTTTGTTAATAACTCATTATTCCAGAATCATAGAGCATAACTCTATCATCGTAACTCATTACTCCAGACTCATAACTCACAACTCTATTACACTCTGAACTCAGTCCTGTTCAGAATAGAACGCCCTAACGTAACCTCATCGGTATACTCAATCTCGTCGCCCACGCTGATGCCTCTGGCAATAACCGTAATTTTCACATCCGAATCGGCCAGTTTGCGAAAGATATAGAAGTTTGTCGTATCACCCTCCATCGTGGAACTCAGGGCCAATATCACCTCCTTTATGCCACCATGCGCCACCCGCTCAACAAGCGAGTCTATCTCGATGTCGCCTGGTCCTATACCATCCATTGGTGAGATAATGCCACCCAGCACATGATAGAGACCATGATACTGTTGCGTATTCTCGATAGCCATTACGTCTTGAACATTCTCTACGACACATACCGTCCCCGCATCCCTTCTCGGATCTGAACATATAGGGCATATCTCTGTGTCGCTAATATTATGGCACACGCGGCAATACTTTACTTCCTTTTTTAATCTGCTGACAGAAGTCGCAAACTTCTCAACTTCCTCATCCTCACGTCGGAGCATGTGAAGAACCAGCCGAAGAGCAGTCTTACGACCGATGCCCGGAAGCTTGGCAAACTCTGCCACTGCCTTTTCCAATAGTTGTGAGGGATATTGTTGTGCCATATGATTCTTTGTGCGCAAAAGTACGAAATTTCTACATAAAAGCGAAAGAAAGAAGCTTGTTTCTTTCTTTGTGAATGAAGTTTTTTATTAAAAAAACACCTTTCATTTCATCATTTCATGAAAAAATGCTAGATTTGCATTGTTTTCAACAATCATACACATTATATATAATATACATACAATAAAAACGATGAGAAAGACAAACGCCTTATGGCTCATAGGCGGCATTCTCCTCTATGCCAGCACGTTGAACTCATGCAGCAGCGACGAAGAAGTCAACATCGGTAGTGAACAGCCACGAATCACCGAGGCACATTTTACTGATACTATCCGCTACGAGAAAGACAAAACCACAGCCTACAACTTCGAATATTCTTCCACCGACCCTTATGGTGAACCCATTACTCTCTCAGCCACTATTACTATTGGTGACGAGATTAAGACTGGCAGTAAAGCACGTGGACTCATGCTTTACAACCACTACACAGTCTGCCGTGCCGACCAATGTCCGTCGCGAGGCGAACTTGGCGTACAGAAATTCATCACTGGTAGCGGGCTCATCACAATATCTCCCGACTATTATGGCTTTGGCATCACAGAGAACATGCATCAAGCATATTGCATCTCCTCAGTGAATGCTCAGGCAAGTGTTGACGCTCTCATGTCCGCCAAAAAGTTATTAGCAGATAAAGGATACACATGGGACGATATTCTCTTCAACACAGGCTACTCCCAAGGAGCCCAAACAGCTATTGCCGTCGTAAGACTTGTTAATCAGCAGTATCCCGACATTCACATTACATATACCTTTGCTGGAGGCGGTTCATACGACATTCCTGAAACCTATCGGCAGTTTATCATCTCAGGTGAGACAACAATGCCAAGCAGTGTTGTTAGTGTGTTGCTTGCTTATAATGAATATGGTAAACTTGGTATTCCACTAAATAGTCTTTTTAAGGAGCCACTGCTCAATCATATAGACGAATGGATATATAGCAAACAATACACTAGCGACCAGATAGATAAAAAGATTGGCTCTAAAAAGCTGTCAGACTGGTGCACGGCAGAAGTACTCGATATCAATTCCAACCTCTCGAAACGCTTCATGGAAGTATTTGAACAAGACAACCTTTGCAAGGGCTGGTCTCCGCGTTCTGATGACCATATTATCCTTGTTCATAATAAATCCGATGATGCCGTTCCGGCAGCAAATACAAATAACTTAAGCGCATTCCTAAAGAATAATGGTGTAGAGTATCTGCGTGTCCGTGTTGAGAACTTTGGCAACCTTCCAAACACCTCTGCCCATGAGACAGGTGCCATCATCTTTGCAGCAGAAACCATTTTAAAGGTTTGTGATGTGTTGAAAATCAAAATATGGATTGATTACACCCAGTTTATGGAACTTATGTAATTAACAGATGTACAATAATAAGATTTTATAACACGACAGTAACTAACAAATGTTAAACACGAAAACAATTATCGACAAAAAACAAGGAAAATTCTATTAAACGCATGGATAATTCTATTACTTTTTTACAGAAAGATTATTCTTCGTAACTTTGCATCGGTAAAAAGAAGTATTGGAAAATGAAATTACATCAGATATGAAGAAAACAATTCAAGTATTTATTTCTGTCGCGATGATAGGATTCATGGCGATGACACAGGCAGAGGCAAAGCAATGGACGATGAGAGATTGTATCGAATATGCCCTGCAGAATAACATCCAGTTGCAAAAAACTAAAATCAGCAGACTGACGGCACAAGAGGATGTACTTCAGGCTCAGTCAGCCTTATTGCCCTCCCTTTCGGCTTCAACAAACCAGAATGTCGCATACCGACCGTGGGTGGCTTCTGGCATGAGCACTGTAGCCAACGGTTATGTACAGTCGAGCGTCGACAAGGTGTACTACAACGGCAATTACGGTGTAAATGCCAACTGGACGGTGTGGAATGGCAACCAGAACCGCAACACGGTAAAACTGAACAAACTGGCTGAGGAACAGGCTGAGTTGGACTCTGCAGTAACGGCAAACAGTATTCAGGAGCAAATAGCCCAACTATATGTACAGATTCTATACAGCGACGAGGCTATTAAAGTAAACCGTCAGAGTCTGGAGACGAGCAAGAAAAATGAAGAGCGTGGTCAGGAAATGGTAAATGTTGGCAAGATGTCAAAGGCCGATTTAGCACAACTCACAGCACAGCACGCGCAAGATGAGTACAACATCGTTGCGGCAGAAAGCAACCTAAAGAACTACAAACGACAGTTGAAGCAACTTTTGCAAATCACTGATGGGGAAGAGTTCGATGTGGTGATTCCAACCACAACTGATGAACAGGCATTGGCTGAGATTCCCAGTATGGCATCGGTGTATAATTTGGCTTTGTTGAACCGTCCTGAGATACGGAACTCTAAACTGGCTATCGAGAGTAGTGAACTAAACATGAAGATAGCCAAAGCAGGCAGTCTGCCAACCATTGGACTGAACGCTAGCGCAGGAACAAACACCACGAGCATGAGCAACACCGCATGGGGACGACAGCTAAAGACTAATTTTGATATGGGGGGCGGTTTCACGGTGAGCATTCCGCTTTTCGATAATAGGAAAACAAAGACTGCAGTTAACAAAGCACATTTACAAAGAGAATCAGCTATGCTCGACTTGAAAGACAAAGAGAATCAGCTCTATAGTACCATTGAAGGCTATTGGCTTGATGCGGTTAACAATCAGGAAAAATACAAAGCTGCTAAAGTAAGTGTACAAAGTGAGCAAACAAGTTATGATCTGCTCTCGGAGCAATTCCGTCTCGGACTGAAGAACATCATTGAATTGATGACGGGAAAAGACAAGCTGCTGACTGCTCAACAAAATGAGCTACAGAGCAAATACCTTACTATTTTGAACCAGCAGATGCTAAAGTTCTATGAGGGAAAGAGCATACAATAAAAAGAATAAATAAGTGAATAGTAAAAACAAATTACGACTATGAATAAAAGTGTAAAAATAGGACTAGGTATAAGCGCATTAGCCATAATCGCCCTAGCTTTTTTCCTGCTCTCAGGCAAGAAAAAGAAAGAAGAAGTGATGTTTGAGACTGCCAAGGCCGAAATGACAAACATACAGAATAGCATAACGGCTACGGGAACTATTGAGCCTGTGACAAGCGTCACCGTTGGAACACAAGTAAGCGGTATTGTGAGCCGACTATATGTAGACTACAACAGCGTTGTGAAGAAAGGCCAGGTGATAGCTGAACTTGACAAGACAAACCTTATTAGTGAACTTAATAATGCAAAAGCTAATCTCAGCAGTGCACAAAGCAGCATGAATTACCAACTGGCTAATTATAACAGATATAAAACACTCTATGAAAAAGGGCTGGTTAGTGCCGATGAATATGAGAGTGCGAACTTAAGCTATCAGCAATCACGACAACAGGTAGCTCAGGCGAAAGAGAGTGTAAATAAGGCTCAGACGAACCTCGGTTACGCTACTATCACGTCACCAATTGATGGTGTGGTACTATCGAAGTCTGTAGAAGAGGGACAGACTGTTGCAGCCTCATTCAACACACCAGAACTATTCACTATTGCTCAAGATCTTACCAATATGCGAGTAATTGCAGACATCGACGAGGCTGATATAGGCGGAGTGATTGAAGGACAACGTGTGGTATTCACCGTGGATGCTTTTCCAGATGACACTTTTGAAGGGCGTGTAACACAAGTACGGCAACAAGCATCTACAGAAAGTAATGTAGTAACTTACGAGGTTGTTATCTCAGCACCCAACAGAGATCTGAAATTGAAACCTGGACTGACGGCTAACGTTACTATATATACATTAGAAAAGAACAATGTGCTTACAGTTCCTTCAAAGGCCCTGCGATTCACACCAAACCAGATGCTAATAGGGAAAAACCAGACCATCGAGGACGTAAAAGCAGACAAAAAAGTATGGATAAAGCAAGGTGACACCTTTAAAGCAGTTGCTGTTGAGACGGGAACTACCAATGGCATGATTACAGAAATCACAAAAGGCCTGCCTGATGGAACCGAAGTCTTGGTGGACTTCAAAATATCAAACCAACAGGTTGAGTTCCCACAAGGCAATCAAGCCAACAATCCCTTCATGCCAAAACCACGAAATAATAACAGAGGTAATGGAAACAATTCACAACAGAAGAAATAATACACATAGATTTTATCTACTATAATTCCTAAAACAATATGGAAAATAGAAAAGTAGTCATAGAATTAAAGGATGTGAAACGATACTTTCAGGTTGGTAGTGAGACCGTAAAGGCATTACGTGGCGTGTCGTTCAAAATCTACGAAGGCGAGTTTGTTACCATTCAGGGGGCTTCTGGCTCAGGAAAGTCCACTCTGCTAAACCAGTTGGGCTGTCTTGACACACCCACAAGCGGAGAATACTACCTCGACGGAATATCTGTACGGACAATGTCGAAGACTCAACGTGCTCATCTGCGCAACCGGAAGATAGGATTTGTTTTTCAGAATTACAATTTGCTAGCGAAAACCACAGCTGTCGAAAACGTAGAACTTCCACTAATGTACAATTCCAAAATTTCTGCTAAAGAGCGCCGCGCAAAAGCCATCAAAGCCTTAAAAGCAGTAGGATTGGGCGACAGGTTGGAACATAAGTCTAACCAAATGTCAGGTGGACAGATGCAGCGTGTTGCCATAGCTCGAGCATTAGTAAACGACCCAGCTGTATTGCTTGCGGATGAGGCGACAGGTAATTTGGATACACGCACCTCATTCGAGATGCTTGTCCTGTTCCAAGAACTATACAAACAGGGACATACCATTATTTTCGTTACCCACAACCCAGAAATTGCAGAATATAGCAGCCGAAACATCTTCTTGCGCGATGGTAAAATTCGTGAAGACACTAATAATACGAACATCAAATCCGCAGCAGATGCTCTTGCAGCACTACCATTACCTCAAGACGATTAATTATTTGACAAACATTTCGTAAAATGAACATACTAAACTTGTTTAAAGTTAGCCTAAAGGCTGTTGCCAACAATAAGATGCGTTCGTTTCTATCGATGCTTGGAATAATCATCGGAGTAGCGGCCGTTATCATCATGATGGCAATAGGACAAGGCTCAAAAGAGAGTATCCGCAAGGAACTATCTACCATGGGTACAAATCTGCTCACAATCCGTCCCGGTGCTGACATGCGCGGTGGTGTACGACAAGATCCATCAAGTATGCAGACGCTGAAAATGGCAGACTATGAGCGAATCCTGGCTGAAAAGAAATTCGTCACTAATGTTTCGCCAGAAGTAACAGCCAGTGGGCAAGTTATTTACGGGAACAACAACACAACAACAACTATTTACGGTGAGAGCCCGGAATATCTAGAAATCAAGCAATGGGATGTGGAAAAGGGCGAATGCTTCACAGAAGAAGACATTAAGAAGTCCGCAAAAGTTGCTGTTATCGGCAAGACCATAGTAACAGAATTATTTGGTAATCACGTAGACCCCATAGGTAAAACCATCCGTTTCAAATCCATTCCTATGCGCATTGTGGGCGTATTAAAATCGAAAGGCTACAACAACTGGGGGATGGACCAGGACAATGTGATTATCTCACCTTATTCTACTGTCATGAAACGTATTGCTGCGCAAACGTACTTCTCAAGCATTGTATGCTCAGCCATCACCGAAGAGTTATCTGATGCCGCCATTGAGGAGCTGACACAGATATTACGAGATAACCACAAACTAAAAGGAGATGCAAGTGATGACTTCACAATCCGCTCGCAAGCAGAGATGATGGAGACAATGTCGACAACTATGGACACTGTCACAATTATTTTAGTAGTTGCTGCGGCGTTCTCACTTTTGGTGGCAGGCATTGGTATTATGAACATCATGCTTGTTAGTGTTACTGAACGTACAAAAGAAATTGGTTTACGTATGGCTGTTGGAGCAACAGGCCCGGTTATCTCTCTACAATTCCTTATCGAATCTGTATTAATTTCGTTGACAGGAGGTTTGCTTGGCATATTGGTGGGATGCAGTGCCAGCGAGTGGATTGTACCATTGTTTAATATGCCATCTAGTGTGCCAGCATGGTCGATATACGTTTCATTCCTTGTATGTGTGTGCATTGGTGTACTGTTTGGATATATTCCTGCACAAAAAGCCGCCAACATGGATCCAATAGAAGCAATCCGACATGAATAAAAATACAACTTGGATATTACATGTGGCGGTATGGCTGATGCTGTTTCTTTCGCCATTTATGTTTGTTCATGAGCAGACATTCAACTTGGCACAAGTAACAGCCTTCTGTACATTTCCTCTATGCATGATGGCCGTTTTTTACACGAACTACTTGTGGTTGGTTCCCCACTACTATATTTCACACAACGAACGGTTCTACTGGACTTTTAACTTTGTGATTATAGTTGTGCTGGCATTTTTTATGGAATGGTGGATGTACCTGCTCCACCCTTTATTTCCCAACTATGGACATCCGAAACCAGAGCCTTCATTCGTTAGACATATTCTTTTCGTGGCACGGAACATTTTCAATCTCACCGTTGTAGCTTTCATTGCAACCACATTGGAACTTAGCTCACGCTGGCACAAGATGGAAGATGAGCACATGGAGTTGGAAGCAGCACGAAAAGAGGCTGAATTGGAAAATCTCCGTTCGCAAATCAACCCACACTTTTTATTAAACACACTGAACAATATTTATGCACTCACAGCGTTTGATACTGAAAAGGCACAAGGGGCCATTATGGAACTAAGCAAACTTTTACGTCACATGCTATACGACAACCAGCAGAATACAGTGAAGTTGACGGAAGAATTGCAGTTTATTGGCAACTATGTAAATCTGATGAAACTCAGGCTCCCCAATAATGTTGAAGTACATTACAATGTGAATATCCCCAATTCTTGTGATATCGAAGTTGCACCGCTTATCTTTATCTCACTCGTCGAAAACGCTTTCAAACATGGTGTTAGCCCTATCAACAAGAGCCTAATTGACATAGCTGTCAATGCAACAGAAAAAAAACTCACATATGAGATTAAAAACACCAACAACCCCAAGACGCAACAAGACAGAAGCGGACACGGAATAGGACTTCAACAGGTAGAACGACGGCTAAAACTGAACTATCCTCAGAAACACCGTTGGACGAAAGGCATCGAAGATAACGGAAGAATGTATGTGTCGAAAATAGAAATAGATCTAGTATGACTATCAACTGCGCAATAATAGATGACGAGCCATTAGCAGCAAACCTACTGCTTAGCTACGCAAAAAGGATATCTTATCTGAACGTTACAGGAACCTACAATAGTGCTATTGCAGCCATGAAGGAACTGAGGGAAAGGCCTGTTGACCTCATTTTTCTTGACATCCAAATGCCTGAACTGAGTGGTCTGGAATTTGCAAAAATATTACCGACTAAGACTAGAGTTATCTTCACTACAGCTTTCAATCAGTATGCTATAGATGGATACAAGGTTAATGCTATGGACTATCTGCTAAAACCTATCAGTTATGATGATTTCCTACAATCGTGTAATAAAGCATTAGAAGAATTTATTTCATATCATGCCCATATCTCAAAAACAGAGAAAAACAATCGGTTTATCTTCGTGAAAAGCGAGTATAAACTTATGCGCATTAATCTCGATGACATTCTTTATATTGAAGGGGTTAAGGACTATATTAAGATTTATTTCGATAACGGTGATCGTCCTGTGATGTCGCTTATGAACATGAAAAGACTTGAGGAGAATCTACCAGCACCCGAATTTCTCCGCACACATCGAAGTTATATTGTCAATATGATGAAAGTAAAAGTAGTCGATCGGTTGCGCATAGTATTTAACAATGTATATATTCCCGTATCTGACAGTTACAAGGATGATGTTCAAGGATTCCTTGACTCACACACGCTGTTCTAAGTGGATTTCCGAGCCAATAAGACTAAGATACTCATCATAAGTGATATACCTGCCACCCATACTACGAAGATGTGGGGTCTCCAACTGGCAGTCAATGATTCCAGCACCTTGTTTCTCCATAAACCATGCCAAATTAATCAGAGCCAACTTGCTGGCATTAGGTACAAGCGAAAACATGCTCTCGCCGAAGAAATTTTGTCCAATGGCTACACCATAGAGGCCTCCTACTAATCGATTTTCATCCCAGACCTCAACGCTTACAGCCAAATGCTGACGATACAACTCTATGTATGCTTTTGTCACAGCAGGCCCCAACCATGCACCCTTTTCATGGATGCGCAGTTCACCACATTTTCTAATAACCTCCTCGAATGCTTTATTCATCGTAACCTCATATTTATTCTTTCTTATTAGCGAACGCATACTATGAGAGACATGTATCTCGGAGGGAAAAATAATGAATCGCTTATGAGGACAGTACCAATGAAGTTGCTCACAATCACGAAAAGACGTCCATGGAAAAATACCATAGCTATAGGCCAATAGCAGGCGATCAACAGACAAATCGCCTCCAACAGCAAGCAGTCCGTCCTCATCTGCTAAACGAGGATCAGGAAAAGATATTTCATCAGAGAGTTGAAAGACCATATTATGAAATCAACAGAAAAAAGCTCCAATCTACTTACATTTAAGGGAAACAAAAAGAGAAGAATTCTTGTGATTCTTCTCTTTTTTGTCGAGGTGACAGGACTCGAACCTGCGACAGCCTGGTCCCAAACCAGGAACGCTACCAACTGCGCTACACCTCGGTTGCAAGCTCACTTTCGATTTTGCGGGTGCAAAGGTAAATACTTTTTTCGAGCTATGCAAACTTTTAACAGCTTTTTTGCGATTTATTTGATAATCTCCTGCTCCACGAATATTTTTTTCAGAGCCTTTACGGCACGCTCCACTTGCTCTTCTGTATGAGTTGCCATCAAAGCAAAGCGTACTAACGTATCCTGAGGTGCACATGCAGGTGGAATAACAGGATTAATAAAGACTCCAGCCTTAAACGCAAGGGCAGTAACAAGGAACGTCTTACTAATGTCACGCACATAAAGAGGAATAATTGGGCTTTCTGTCTCACCAATTTCAAAACCTTCCTCACGGAAACGCGCAAGCGCATAACGCGTTACCTTCCACAATGCATCGATACGTTCTGGCTCCTGTTGAAGAATGTGCAGGGCCTCCATAGCGGCGGCAGTAGCGGCAGGAGTATTTGAAGCACTGAAGATATAGGTTCGACAGGCGTGACGTAGATAGTTAATGGTATCGCTATCACTAGCAATGAATCCACCTATACTGGCAAGTGACTTTGAAAATGTACCCATTATGAGGTCAACCTCATCAGTTAGTCCGAAATGATCACAAACGCCACGTCCTTGCTTGCCGAATACACCAATGCCATGAGCTTCATCTACCATAACCGAACAGTTGTATTTATGCTTAAGCTCAATAATCTCAGGCAACTTAGCCAAGTCTCCCTCCATCGAGAAAACTCCGTCAACAACGATAAGTTTGACAGCCTCTTGTGGCAACTTTTGAAGCACACGCTCCAAATCATCCATATCATTGTGCTTGTAATGCAACTGTTTGGCAAAAGCAAGACGACGGCCATCTACTATACTTGCATGGTCGCGGTCGTCACATATGACGAAATCGTCTTTGTTGAGCAATGCAGGTATAACTCCCTGATTTACACTAAAACCGGTAGAGAAACATAAACAATCGTCTTTGCCAATGTACTTAGAAATCTCTTTTTCAAGCTGAACGTGAATATCAAGTGTACCATTGAGAAAACGACTACCTGCACATCCAGATCCATATTTGTCTAATGCAGCCTTAGCTTTATCGATAATTCGCTGATCACCTGTGAGGCCTGTATAAGCATTTGAGCCAAACATCAGAACCTTATGGCCACCCATCTCTACTTCAGTACCTTGCTTACTCGTAATCTCCCGAAAATATGGATACACATCCATTGCCATGAATTTTTGGGGTTCACGGTAGCTCTTGTATCTTTCTTGTAATTGTCCCATTATAAATAGGTGAAGATTTTCTAAATTACTAAACAGGCTGCAAAGTTAATAAATATTTAAACAAAATCGAAACTTTTTTGAAGAAAAGTTCTAATTTAGCAAAATTAAGTACAAAAAATAGTGTTCAATTAAGAGAAAATAATTATTTTTGCAACCCAAATGAAACGTAAGGCTGTTTTTATCATGAATCCCATTTCGGGTACTGCCAACAAGTCCGGCATTCCGAAACTCATAGAGGAAACGCTAGATCATGAGCAATTCGACTATGAGATTCGGATAACAGAATATGCTGGCCATGCATCTGAAATAGCCAAGGAGGCAAAAGAGCAAGGGGTTGATGTAGTTGTTGCTGTAGGCGGAGATGGGACGGTGAACGAAGTCGCAAAAGCTATTGTCCAATCCAAAACAGCCCTTGGGATTATTCCTTGTGGATCAGGAAATGGCCTAGCTCGTCACTTGATGCTTCCGATGAATGTCAAAAAAGCTATTGAAATCATCAACACCTGTGCCATTCACGATTTAGATTATGGATTAATCAACGGAATACCTTTTTTCTGTACATGCGGAATGGGATTTGACGCCTTTATCAGCATGAAATTTGCCATGTCAGGAAAACGAGGTCCCATCTCATACGCTGAGAATGTACTGAAAGAAGGGCTTTCATATCAACCTGAGACATATAAGATTGAAGATGAAACGGGAACAAAGAAATACAAAGCTTTCCTGATTTCTTGTGCAAATGCTTCCCAGTATGGCAATAATGCCTACATAGCACCGCAGGCATCAATGAGTGACGGATTACTCGATGTGATTATTATGGAACCGTTTGACGTACTGGAAGCTCCTCAGATCAGCATTGACATGTTTAACAAAACACTTGACAAGAACTCGAAAATAAAAACGTTCAAAGCCAAGAGCATTCATGTCCATCGCGAGAAGCCAGGGTGTATTCACTTTGACGGCGACCCTGTTATGACTGATGCTGACGTTGATGTTTCTCTCGTTAGCAAAGGTATTAAGGTAGTTGTTAACCCCAATGCGGACAAGAGTAAGAGACAACCTAATATGGTACAGAATGCATTTGCAGAACTTTTCAACGACATTCATGCCGTGAGGGAAGACATCACCAAACAAAGTCGCAACATACAGGCCATTAACAAGAAACTCCTGAGAAAACTCAATAAAATCTAAATAGGAAACTGATACTATTACAAATAAAAATCAGAAGTCAGATTCCGATACCATTCTGATCTAATGTTAGGGGCATCCTCTATCACACCAACCGACTCCTCTACAGATTCTACTAAATGTTTTCGAAATGCCATTAAATATCTGCGTGGTTGTTTTTTACGTGTAGTTTGCACTGCACATACCCTTGATATAAAAAAGCCATAGTGCATAGCAGATATTATCAAATTCTCACGACAGTCGAATGGAATTATCAAAGAAAACTCACCATCTTCAGATAGAAAACCTGAAACAACTCTAAACAAGTCATCATAAGATAAGGTATCTGTATGTCGGGCTTTACTACGCCTCAAATCAGGATTCTTTAAAGAATCTTGGAAATATGGGGGATTGCTTACAATGGAGTCAAAAAAGATTCGTTCATGTAAACACAAATATCTAACATCACAGCATTCAATAGACACCCTATTGGCATAAGGTGATGCCTCGGCATTCTGACTAGCCTGCATACAAGCATCAGCATCAATGTCAACCCCAAGGACAGAAGCCTCCGGGAAGCGTTGAGCCATCATCAATGCAACCAAGCCTGTACCTGTGCCGATGTCAAGGATACGTTTACCACCTCTGGCCCATGCTCCAAGCAGAGTTCCATCTGTACCCACCTTCATGGCACAACGGTCTTGAAAGATGGTAAACTTACGGAATTGAAAATACTGAATCGACATCTTGCCTGCAAAAATAATCAATATTTGTGAATATTCGCGTGCGAAACTATTAAATATGGATTAAAATGTGTAACTTTGCACCCTAAAAATGAGAACGGAATAGAAATTATGAGTAAAAATCAAAATAATTCGGCGTTTTCGATGATAGCCGACTATGATGGAGATATTAACAAACTCTTAGAAGACAAGACCGAAGGAGAAGTTGCGATACTTGCAACCAGAAACCTGCTTTTATTCCCAGGTGTTGTTATGCCAATCCTAATCGGACGGAAAGAGAGTTTGAAATTGGTGGAGACCTTAAAAGACAAGCAGGACATGATGTTTGCCATCTTCAGCCAAAAAAGAGAAGATGTTGAGCACCCATTGAAAGACGATTTATATGATTGTGGTGTTTATGCAAGAGCTATTCGTGTGCTAGAGCTTCCCGGCAACAACAATAATGTTTCGCTCATTGTGCAATGTTTGGGACGATGCCGTCTGATTGATATTGTCAGGTTCCGTCCTTATATGAAAGGACTTGTTAAAGCTGATCCTGAAGAAATCCCCAACGAAAAAGATAAGGTGTTTAATGCTGCCGTTGATGACCTCCGTAACACAGCTATTGAATATATCAAGTTGAGTGATGAGATTCCTGATGAGAGTCAGTTTGCCATTCAGAATATCTACAACAACACAATTGTCACTAACCTGATTTGCTCGAACATTCCCATCAACACAGAGGAAAAATACCAACTTCTTTGCGAGGGAAACATGCTGAATCGTGTATTTAGTATTTTGAAAATCCTTCACAGGGAGATACAGTTGATGGAGTTGAAGCAGAATATCAGAACCAAGACTCGTGAAGATATTGACGAGCAGCAACGCGAATACTTCCTACAACAGCAAATAAAGAACATCAAGGAAGAGCTTGGAAGTGGTGAAGGCTCACCTGAACGAAAAGAACTATTAGACATGGCCAAAGAAAAAGTTTGGCCCGAGGAAGTTGAGAAAACATTTTATAAAGAACTCGACAAGCTCGACATACTGAATCCGCAGAGCCCAGAGTTTAGTGTTCAAGTTACCTATTTGCAAACTTTAGTAGGTCTTCCATGGGGAAAATACACACAAGACGACCTGAACTTGAAACGGGCTCAAAAAATACTGAACCGCGACCACTATGGAATGGAGAAAGTGAAAGAACGTATACTCGAATACATTGCGGTACTCAGTCTACGCGGTGATCTAAAATCGCCAATACTTTGCCTATACGGACCTCCGGGAGTTGGCAAGACCAGCCTTGGTAAGAGCATTGCAGAATCGATGGGAAGGAAATATATTCGTATCTCGCTTGGAGGACTTCATGACGAGGCAGAGATTCGCGGCCACCGTCGTACTTACATCGGTGCTATGCCTGGACGTATCATCAAAAGCATTCAGAAAGCAGACTCCGCCAATCCCGTATTCATTCTCGACGAGATCGATAAAGTCACGCAAAACACGCATAACGGTGATCCTGCTTCGGCTTTATTAGAAGTTCTTGACCCAGAGCAGAACAATGCATTTCACGACAACTACCTCGACGTTGACTTCGACCTCTCAAAAGTAATGTTCATTGCGACAGCCAATGACCTGAATACCATTCCCCGTCCTCTGCTCGACCGTATGGAGATTATTGAGGTTAGCGGCTACATTACTGAGGAAAAGATTGAGATTGCTAAGCGTCATCTAATTCCACGTGAGTTAGACAACACAGGACTGAACACGCTCAAGCAGAAACCGTCGTTTAATAAGGCTGCAATTGAGA
Organism: Prevotella sp.; assembly: GCA_016291595.1. Taxonomy (GTDB): domain Bacteria; phylum Bacteroidota; class Bacteroidia; order Bacteroidales; family Bacteroidaceae; genus Prevotella. The sequence continues at coordinate 21,636 of JAEEXN010000010.1, read as the reverse complement.
AAATAATTGAACAATATACTCGCGAGAGTGGTGTCAGACAATTAGAAAAGCAAATCAACAAAGCTTTCAGAAAATTAGCCTTTAAGAAAGAACTGGAAGGCTCGTTAGATATGGGTAAGATAACACCCGACAAGATTGAGGATTTGTTGGGGAAACCACCATTCTATCGCGACATCTATCAAGGTAATGAATATGCTGGAGTCGTAACAGGCTTAGCATGGACAAGCGTTGGAGGTGAAATTCTTTTCATAGAGACATCACTGAGTAAAGGTAAGGCCGGAAAATTAACGCTTACAGGTAATCTTGGCGACGTGATGAAAGAGTCAGCAGTCATCGCACTTGAATATGTGAAGGCTCATATCGACAAACTTGGTGTTGACTACCGAATATTCGACCAATGGAACATTCATATCCACGTGCCTGAGGGAGCAACGCCAAAGGATGGACCTTCTGCTGGTATAACTATCGCCACATCAATTGCCTCTGCCCTGACACAGCGCAAAGTACGCAAGAATACGGCTATGACGGGCGAGATTACCCTACGTGGAAAAGTGCTGCCCGTCGGCGGTATTAAAGAGAAGATTCTCGCCGCTAAGCGTGCTGGAATCACCGATATCGTGATGTGCAAGGAGAACAAGAAGGATATCGACGAGATTCCTGAGGTTTACCTGAAAGGAGTCGAATTCCACTATGTAGAGAACATTCAGGATGTTTGGGATTTTGCACTTACCGATGAGATTGTGCGTAACCCCGTTCATTTTGATATTGAAGAAGAAAAGAAAGAAGTCTGATGACATTCGAGCTACAGCATACAGATTCCGCCAGTGACGCCCGAGCAGGTATTATCACTACCGACCATGGTCAAATAAAGACACCCATCTTTATGCCTGTGGGAACGTGTGGAAGCGTGAAGGGAGTACACTTCGAAGAATTGCGGAGACAGGTGAAGGCACAGATTATCTTGGGAAACACTTACCACCTATATCTTCGTCCTGGTCTCGACATACTTAAGAGTGCTGGAGGGCTACACAAATTCAACACATGGGACCGTCCGATACTAACCGACTCGGGCGGATTTCAGGTGTTCTCACTAACTAGTATACGCAAGCTTCGCGAGGAAGGCTGTGAGTTTCGCTCCCATATTGACGGGTCAAAGCACATTTTCACCCCTGAGAATGTAATGGATACCCAGCGTATCATTGGCGCTGACATCATGATGGCGCTCGACGAATGCCCGCCAGGTGAGAGCGATTATGCTTATGCCAAAAAGTCGCTGGGTTTGACACAACGTTGGTTAGACCGTTGTATAAGACGCTTTAACGAGACTGAGCCACTCTACGGTTACAGCCAGTCGCTCTTCCCAATCGTTCAGGGTTGTACCTATAAAGACTTGCGTAGTGAGGCTGCCAAGCATGTAGCCGACAAAGGCGCAGAAGGCAATGCCATAGGTGGATTGGCCGTTGGAGAACCCACAGAAGTAATGTACGAGATGATAGAGGTTGTCAATGATATCCTCCCGAAAGACAAACCTCGCTACCTTATGGGTGTAGGCACGCCCCAGAATATTCTAGAGGCTATCGAGCGTGGGGTTGACATGTTCGATTGTGTCATGCCTACCCGCAATGGGCGCAATGCCATGCTCTTCACCTATGAGGGCACGATGAACATGCGCAACAAGAAGTGGGAAAAGGATTTTTCACCTATTGACCCTGATGGTTGCGATATAGACAGAATTCATAGTAAAGCCTATCTGCACCATCTGTTCAAGGCTCAGGAGTTGCTGGCCATGCAAATTGCAAGCATTCACAACCTTGCATTTTATTTGCGTCTTGTCACCGATGCCCGCCAGCATATCGAGCAAGGAGACTTCGTGGCTTGGAAACGGAGTGTTATAGACAATCTTGGGAGACGAGTTTAATTATGCACGTGACATGGAATTCAGTAGAATAAGGAAATACCATAAAGGGCTGAAGGCCGCCCGATGGCTGGAAAGACACACAGCCTGGTTGAGGAGTACGGCACGTTGGCTGCGCAACCACCTCGACTGGCTTTTCGTAGCTTTCGCATGGTTGGGCAGTAAGATGGGGTGGATGAGGAAGCTGAATCCTTTCCGCTACATCAAGCGACTTGACTGGTATATCATCAGGAAATTCATCGGAACTTATTTCTTCTCTATTATTCTTATCATCTCCATCTCCATCGTCTTCGACGTGAACGAGAACCTGGCGAAGTTTACGCAATACCATGCTCCGCTCAAGGCTATCGTCTTCGACTATTACGCCAACTTCATTCCCTATTTTGCCAACCTGTTCAGCCCGTTGTTCGTCTTCATTGCCGTCATTTTCTTTACGTCTAAATTGGCAGGTAACTCAGAGATTATTGCGATGCTGGCGGCTGGAGTGAGCTTCAAAAGGCTTATGCGACCGTATATGATTTCTGCAGCATTCATCACGATTATGACCTTCCTGCTGGGCGCCTACGTCATTCCGAAAGGAACTATCGTAAGGCAGAACTTCGAGACGATGTACAAGAACAAGAAGAAGAACACCTCTGCAGAAAACGTGCAATTACAGGTGGGCAAAGGCGTCATCGCCTACATCCAGCATTACGACAACAAGATGAAGCGAGGTTACGGTTTCTGCCTCGACAAGTTTGAGAATAAGAAGCTCGTCAGTCATATGACCGCAATGGAAGTTCAGTACGACACTATCTCCGACAGCAAATACCACTGGAAGGCCCGCTCGTGGAAGATACGTAAAATGACAGGACTAAGGGAAACTATCACCAGTGGTGCCAGCTTGGACACGCTAATCATGATGGAGCCTACCGACCTTGTGTTCTCCAAAGGTCAACAGGAGACATTCACCAGCCCTCAACTGCGCGAATACATCAGCAAGCAGATTGACCGCGGCTCGGGAAATGTGATTCAATACGAGGTGGAATACCACAAGCGCATAGCCATGTCCTTCGCCTCGTTCATTCTCACAACTATCGGACTGTCGCTCTCCTCCAGGAAGCGTAAAGGAGGAATGGGACTTTATCTCGGAATCGGGCTGGCCTTGAGCTTTACTTATATTATGCTTCAGACGGTCTCTGCCACTTTTGCCATCAATGCCGGCACGCCTCCCATGCTTTCCGCATGGATACCGAACATCATCTTTGCCGTAGTGGCCTGGTTCTGCTATAGACATGCACCAAATTAAGTGAAAAGAGAGAAGGGATGGACAATGAGTGATTATCTGTGATTATGGAAATTATGACAATAATCTCTCTGCCTTCATGCCCATTCGTCTACGCACCTTCATTCCCTCGATACTTATAACCTCACAGATATAAATGTATTTCGACGAACTCAATCTGAATGACAATATCCTGGACGCACTCGACGACATGCGTTTCGAGACATGTACTCCGATTCAGGAACATTGCATACCCGTGATACTCGATGGCCGTGACCTCATGGGCATCGCCCAGACAGGAACGGGAAAGACCGCTGCCTACCTGCTCCCCATTCTGAGCCTACTCGACGATGGTTTCTACCCACCCGATGCCAACAACTGCGTCATCATGTCGCCTACCCGTGAGCTCGCCCAGCAAATTGACCAAGCCATGCAAGGGTTTGGATACTATCTGCAGAACGTTAGCAGCGTGGCCGTTTATGGAGGTAACGACGGCAACCGCTACGATCGTGAGATGCGCGCACTTAAACTCGGCGCCGATGTCATTATAGCCACACCAGGTCGGCTCATCAGCCATATCACCATGGGTAATGTCGATTTCAGCAGAATTAGCTTCTTCGTCCTCGACGAGGCCGACCGCATGCTCGACATGGGATTCAGCGAAGATATCCTGGCCATTGCAAAGCATTTGCCACCAACCTGCCAGACGCTCATGTTCTCAGCTACCATGCCTCCCAAAATCGAACAGTTGGCCAAGACACTCCTCAAGAATCCGGCCGTGGTGAAACTTGCCGTCAGCAAGCCTGCCGACAATATCCGCCAGATGGCCTACGTGTGCCACGACAATCAGAAGCTGGGCATTCTGCGCGACCTCTTTAAAAAACAAGAGCTCAAGCGTGTCATCATCTTCTCCGGCCACAAGAACAAGGTCAAGGATATCGCGCGTGACCTGATGCGCATGAAAGTGAGTTGTGGTGAGATGCATTCCGACCTCGACCAGAGCCAGCGCGACCAAATCATGCACAGTTTCAAGAACGGGCACATCGACGTGCTCGTGGCCACCGACATTGTTGCCCGTGGCATCGACATCGACGATATTGAGGTGGTCATCAACTACGATGTCCCACACGACGCTGAGGATTATGTTCACCGCATAGGGCGAACAGCACGCGCTAACCGCTTCGGAACGGCCATCACGCTCGTGCGTGGTCGTGAGATTGGTCTTTTCATGCAAATAGAGAAATTCCTCGGGCGAACCATAGAGAAGCTCCCGTTGCCTGATGGCCTGGGCGAGGCTCCCGAATACAAGCCCATGCCTGCTAATAAAGGGCGTCGCAGACACAGTTTTAAGAATCGCGGCAGAAAAAGAAAACGTTAGCTCTACCATCATCATATCCAACAGAATAATCAGAGTTTTCATAACAGGATTCTATTGCTGTGGGGAAAACCTTAACATGCCGTGGAAAGACTTTAAATGATTATAGAAAAGCCTTCGGTTTCTATGGAGGAGCCCTTTACGATTGTGGATGAGCCTTCGGTGACTATGGAGGAGCCCTCTGATGTTGTGGAAGAGCCTTCTATTGTTATGGAGAACACGTTAAAAATAAAAATCACACGCTAACCAATTGGAAAGTCAATTCTTTTCATTATCTTTGTCCCGAAATGAAGAATATACCCCAACTGCTCATTACTGCCCCTACCTCAGGCTCCGGAAAAACGACTGTGGCACGAGGGTTAATGGCTCTGTTGACGAGCAAAGGCTACCGTGTGCAACCATACAAATGCGGTCCAGATTACATCGACACGAAATTCCACTCGCAGGTATGTGGAAGACCGTCGGTAAACCTTGACACGTTTATGGCCTCTGAGCCACACATGAAAGAGGTTTACAACCGCTACATCGTCGACGCCGACGTGTGCGTTGTAGAGGGAATGATGGGCATGTACGACGGTTACGACCGCGACCGCGGCTCATCTGCCGAGATTGCAAGTATGCTGGGACTGCCGGTAGTTTTGGTTGTCGACGCCCGCTCGGCTGCCTATTCGATGGCTCCGCTGTTGTCGGGATTTGTCAGCTTCCGCAAGGATGTGAACGTCTGTGGAGTTATTTTCAATAAAGTAGGCTCCGCCCGTCATTGCGACATGCTGAGACAAGTTTGCGACGACCTTCACATCGAGTGTTTAGGTTGCTTGCCCAAGCATAGTAGCCTCGAACAAGGCTCACGGTATCTTGGATTGGACTTCAGCGAAAAAGCAGGAACCGACAAGCTGACCGCCTTGCTCGAAAAGCATATCGACTGGCAAAGAATACTCGAGGTAGCGGAAAAAAACGCCTCCGCCACAACGGTCTCAACGGCACCAGAGAGCACGGAAACGGGCAACATGAGCATATCGGTGGCTCTGAACGATGAGTCGTTCTCGTTTGTATACCAGGAACATCTGGACATGCTGAAACAAATGGGCAATGTGACATTCTTCGACCCTGAGCAGAACGACGAGTTACCCGTAGGAACAGAACTGCTTTACTTGCCCGGCGGCTATCCTGAGAAACATCTTGAGACGTTGGTGGAAGCATCAGCCACACGCAACTCCATCCGTCAATATGCCCGTCAGGGAGGTACAATCCTCGCTGAATGCGGTGGAATGATGTACTTGTGCGACAAAATCATTAGCGATGAGGGCGAATACAACATGTGCGGCGTATTGCCCTATAGCATTAGCTCACGAAAAGACGACCGCAAACTTTCGCTAGGCTACCGACAGATGGAATGGAACGGACTTCCCTTACGGGGGCATGAGTTCCACTACACCCAGTTTAAGGGCGACATTCCGCGCTCGTCCGTCCAAGTGTACAATGCTAAAGGAGAAAAAGTAGAGACACCTGTGTTCCAACAAGGAAACATACTTGCCAGCTACACACATTTATATTGGGGAATGACCCGATTGCCGGACATTCTAAACCAATTGAGACTATCATGCGAGAGAAGATGAAGAAACTACACCCCATCATGCTCGCCGGCACGGGAAGCGACGTCGGCAAGAGTGTACTTGCGGCCGCGCTCTGCAGGATATTCAAGCAAGACGGCTATCAGCCGGCTCCATTCAAAGCGCAGAACATGGCACTGAACTCTTATGCCACCCCTGAGGGACTGGAGATTGGCCGTGCTCAGGCGGTACAGGCCGAAGCTGCTGGAATAGCCTGCCATACCGACATGAACCCGCTTCTGCTGAAACCCAACTCCAACCATACCAGTCAGGTGGTGCTCAACGGCCGTCCCATCGGCAATACGGGAGCCTACGACTACTTCCGTAAAAGTGAGGGCCGCGAAAAACTGAGACAGGAAGTGTGTGCAGCATTTGACCGCCTCAACGCCCGCTATAATCCCATCGTAATGGAAGGAGCAGGAAGCATTTCCGAGATTAATCTGCGCGACACCGACCTGGTGAATATGCCAATGGCGATGCACGCGAAAGCTGACGTAATACTCGTAGGCGACATCGACCGTGGTGGCGTGTTCGCCAGCGTCTATGGAAGTGTTATGTTGCAACGGCCAGAGGAACGTAAGCGCATCAAGGGAATAATCATCAACAAGTTCCGTGGCGACTTACGGCTTTTCGAGGAAGGCTCACGCATGCTAGAGGAGCTTTGCGGCATTCCCGTTTTGGGCGTAGTGCCCTACTTCACCGACATTCATATCGAGGAGGAGGACAGCGTAGACCTTGCCGCCAAGGCTATCAAGGCCCAACAAGGGAAAATTAACGTAGCCATAGTCCTGCTCAGGCACATCAGCAACTATACCGACTTCGACGTGCTCGAGCGTGACCCGCGCGTACATCTTTTTTATACCAACAATACCGACGAATTGTCGAAGGCTGACATCATTATCCTTCCAGGGAGCAAGAGCACTATCGACGACTTGTACGAACTCAGACTAAACGGTTGCGCCCAGGCTATTATCAGAGCTCGGCGCGAAGGGAAAACCGTCATGGGCATCTGCGGAGGCTATCAAATTATGGGCGAGGAAGTGCTGGACCCTGAGCATGTGGAGGGAGAGATCAGCCGTATGCCAGGACTGGGATTACTGCCTGTCAGCACAACCATGAACGGCGCAAAGACAACCAGGCAGGTAACTTTCAACGATACTATGCACGGTTATGAGATACACATGGGCGAGACGACTCCCACCACTCAACCCTCACCCCTGAACACGATGGACGACGGCCGCGGCGAGGGCTACCGCGTGGACGAGCGGTGTATGGGCACCTACATTCACGGTATCCTTGACAACCAGGAGTTTATCGATATGCTTTTGCAACCCTATAGCGTGAAAATGGAAGGTGCAGGCAAAGCATTCGACTATCAAGCGTATAAAGAAGAGCAGTACGACAAACTGGCCGAGCATGTGAGAAAGCATATGGACATCGACCGGCTGTATAAAATCATGACTGAAAAAGAGGAGGACGAAAATGATTAACGGACACGGTGACGATTTATACCGATACGATAACATCCGCATGAATTTCAGTTCGAACATTTTCAGTCATGCAGACCTGAGCGGACTGAAAAAGCATTTGGCTGAGCGGATGGGCGTCATCGGTAGTTATCCCGAGCCGGAGCCCTATACCCTGGAGCAAATGCTAGCCGAAAGGATGGGCATCAGCGCCGATTGTGTCATGGTAACCAACGGAGCAACCGAAGCCATCTACCTCATCGCGCAAGCATTCAGCAATTGCCGGCCAATCGTACATGAGCCCACATTCAGCGAATATGCCAGCGCAACGAAGACTTGCGGCGGAGAAAGGGAATTGCACTTCATCTGCAACCCCAACAACCCTACCGGAAGTGTAGAGACGCCGACAATGAATCCCCATGCGTTATATGTAGTCGACCAGGCATACGAGAACTACACCCTGAAGCCTCTTCTAAAAGACATAGAGACGACGGAGAGCAACAACGTTATGTTGCTCCACTCGATGACAAAGCAATATTGCATCCCCGGCCTGCGACTGGGATATGTTACTGCCTCCAAACATATTATCAGCCAATTGCGCGAACACCGCCAGCCTTGGTCGGTAAACGCCCTGGCCATCGAGGCGGGTAAGTATTTGCTGGAGAATGGTATCCCTAACTTCCCTGACTTGCATGAGTATTTGGGCGAGACAAAGCGACTAGCACGGGAACTCAATGCTATTGAAGGCGTGGAGATGACTTACTCCGACACCACTTTCATGATTGGTACCATCAAACAGATAACAGCTGCCGAATTAAAGGAACGGCTGGCACGAGAGCATGGAATCCTCATACGCGACGCCTCAAATTTCACTGGCCTTACGTCCCACCACTTCCGTGTGGCTACACAAGACCGTCATGAGAACGACACGCTGGTCAAAGCCATCAAAATGATAATCGATACGACCATATGACGACAGGAATAACTCTCATCCTCAAGACGGTAGGCAATATCGTTTGCACCAGGCCCCTTATTTACGGCTGGGTAATGGATTTTCTATTCGGCGACCCGTCAAGACTTCCACACCCTGTCGTTGGTTTCGGGAAAATCATCGCAAAAGGTGAACGGCTGCTAAACAAGGGAAGCCATCGGAAGACGAAAGGAGCAGTAATGAGCATTTTGCTGGTCATACTGGTGTTTGCCGTTGTCGCCGGCATTATTGCGTTGGTCGGAAAGATTCACCCGCTTGTTGCCATCCTCATAGAAGCGATTCTGGTGTTCTTCTGCCTTGCCGGAACCACCCTCATCCGCGAGGTACGGCAAGTGTTCCTGGCATTAGACGAGTCGTTGGAGTCTGGACGCAGACAAGTAGCTCGCATTGTAGGCCGTGATACCAGCGAGTTATCGGCCCAGGAGGTGCGTACAGCTGCACTCGAGACTCTGGCCGAGAACCTGAGCGACGGAGTCATCGCGCCCCTCTTCTGGCTTGCCATATTGGGAGTACCGGGCATGATGGCTTACAAAATGGTTAACACACTCGACTCGATGATCGGTTACCGCACGGAGCGCTACATCGACTTCGGGTGCTTTGCCGCTAAAATGGACGATGTAGCTAACTATCTCCCTGCACGTCTGACAGCATTTCTTATGATACTAACTTCGGGAAAATGGAAATTGATGGGATTCGTGAGAAGATATGGGCGTAAGCACGCGAGTCCCAATAGCGGCTATCCGGAGGCAGCGTTGGCGGGTATTCTTAACTGCCGGTTTGGAGGTCCTCACTATTACTTTGGCGAATATTTCTACAAACCCTATATCGGCACGAACGAACGAGAGTTAAGCACCCACGACATGCATCGGGCTGTCAACATCAACCGCAGGGCTGAAGTGACTATGATTGTAATTGTCTACATTTTCTATTTCATCATGGAGATTTGCTGAGCACCCACCAACTTAAATCAACCTTATATCATAATGAACTACCAAAAGATTCTTGAGAACATTTACTTCGACATCCGCCCTTACGAGAAAGTCGGAAAACAAGCCGACTATATACCAGCGCTTGCGGCCGTAGATCCTGATCAATTTGGCATCTGCATCCATACGTTGCGCGATGATGTTTATGCCTTAGGGAAAGCTGATACAAGGTTTTCCATACAGAGTATCTCGAAAGTGTTCACCCTAGCTTATTGCATGAGTATTCTCGGCGACGGTGTGTGGGAAAGAATGGGAAAAGAACCGTCGGGGACAGCCTTCAACTCCCTGATACAGTTGGAGATAGAAAAAGGCCGTCCGCGTAATCCCTTTATCAACGCTGGTGCCATCGTCATGGCCGACATTCTGCTCAGCAATCTGGAGAATCCTGAGAATGATTACATTACGTTCATGAGAGCATTGTGTGGAAACGGAACGATAAGCTACAACCAGGAGGTTGCGGCCTCTGAACGAACACAAGGTTATCTGAATGCCGCCATTGCGAACATGCTTAAATACTACCACAACATCGAGAACGACATTGAGGACGTGTTGCACTTTTATTTCCTCATGTGCTCAGTTGAGATGAGCTGCAGAGAACTGTCGCATGCTTTCCTCGCTTTCGCCAACCATCACCAGTCGTTTAGCTTTGGTGGTGTGAGACTGACATCATCGCAAGTGAAGCGTATCAATGCCATCATGCAGACATGCGGCTTTTACGACGAGGCCGGTGAGTTCTCTTATTTGGTAGGACTGCCTGGCAAGAGTGGCGTAGGAGGAGGCATTGCCGCTGTATATCCGTCACGTTATTCCGTAGCGGTATGGAGTCCGCGCCTCAACGAAAAAGGAAACTCTGTGATGGGAATGAAAGCCTTGGAACTGTTGACTACAGAAACTGAAGAATCGATATTCTAGCACTTTTTTGAGTTTTACAGGTCACACATTCATAATAACAATCATATAACATTTATAAGAAGGCTCTTGGAGAAATGAAGCAGAAGAGCAACACTCATAAAGTGCTGCTCCTTCTTCATTTCTTTTGAAAGTATTCGATTTGAATGCATCAACTAAGGCCGCGTTATATAATAGGAATAAGCATCCCTATCAATCGACGTTCGCTTGATATAGATGGCAGTAGCAAGTATTTTTTTAGCGTACCACTTGCGTGAATTCAGGCTGGGCTCCCGGATCGTTTCCAACGGTCACGTAGATGGTGGATGTAGCCTGTTTTCCATCGAATCCGCGGCTTTTTACTGTATACCGATAATCTGTACCATTAGGAGTATGGCGTTTGCCTACCATTATTGGTGTTCCAAGCGGGAACTGGTAACTTGAGCACGCGGCATTAAAGATATCTTTATCCTCTCTCGTCACGAGTTTCTGCTTAGAATAGGCAGGAAGTTGGTCAACGGTGCCTGCTTTGTATCTGTTTTCTTTCAAGAAACGGTCGAGTTCTTTTCCGATAGCCGCCACTCGTGCCGTACGCACGCCGTAACCTGCCATTATCGTTGCTTTTGGCAGGGCTTCCTTAAGTGCCTCCATGGAGGTGTTTAGCCCACCGCTACCAAATGTGCAGAAGGGCACTACCATCTTGCCGGTAAAATCGTAGTCTTTCAACAGTGTAGCAATCGGCATAGCATAAGTACCAAACCAGATTGGATAACCGAGGAAGATGATATCATAGTCTATAATCCTCGATTTCAGGGGCTTAATCTCGGGTGTTTCTCCGTTTTGCCGCTCTCGTTGTCCACGTTGCACGGTTTCCTGGAAATTGCCCGAGTATGGAACAACCGCCTCAATGCTCTCAATGTCAGCATCTAGTTGTTTTTGTAACTCTTGTGCGACGGTCTTGGTCGTACCCGTTTCTGAAAAATAGAGCACTAGGACTTTTTGTGCTAAACATGTTGTAACAGAGGCCATGAATGCAATTGACATTAATAATAGTTTTCTCATAAGACTATAAAACAATGGTAATTCAATCGCAAAAATATTATTTTTTTGCTTACCCTCCAATAGTTTCCTCCCACTTTTTTCATAGAACAATGACGATTGACCACTTCGTTCCTTGAACATTAGACTACGCATTCATGCGATTTAAGGAGTAAGGCTCAATGCGAAAACAAAAAATTGTCAATGGCCAACGCCAATGGTCAAAAATGAAAGAGCCCCGACACATCAGTATCGAGGCTCTTTGCGGAAGGTGAGGGATTCAAACCCCCGATACCCGAAATGGGTATACCGGATTTCGAGTCCAGCGCGATCGATCACTCTGCCAACCTTCCAATTGCGGATGCAAATTTACAAATAGTTTTTGAATTGACAAAATTATTTGAAAGATAATTTCTTCAAACGGTTTCGAAGTTGTTCCGCCTCGCTCTTTCTGATTCCTAGTTTTATATCGCAGGTGTTGTCGAATGTCTGGCTGATAATACGCGGTCCCATCTCTTTCACGATGCGCATCACATCGTTCATCATCGGGTATGAGAAACTATAAGTTACAGTTTCCTCCACCTGACGTTCCACCATCTCACAATGGGCAATAGCATCGGCAGCGGCGGTCTTATAGGCGACAATAAGTCCACTCGTCCCGAGGTTTACTCCGCCATAATAGCGTATGACAACAATCAAAAGATTGGTTAGCTCATTCGAATTAATCTGCCCGAGGATGGGTTTTCCGGCTGTTGAGCTGGGCTCTCCGTCATCATTGGCACGAAACTCCGTGCGCTCAGCTCCGAGCATATAAGCATAGCATACGTGACGCGCGTCGTAGTATTTCTTGCGATAAGTTCCGACGATTTCCTTCACCTCATCGACACTCTCGACATGGTGGGCAAAGGCGAGGAACTTACTACGTTTCTCGGTGTAGTAGCCCTCGCCTATGTTATTGGTAATCGTGCGGTATGTATCAGTCATTTACGATAGCTTGTGTATAACGAGTCCGCTACGCAACTTCGGCTCGAACCATGTGGCCTTCGGCGGCATAATCTTACCGCTATCAGCAATGTCCATAATCTGTTGCATGCTGACGGGATAGAGGGCCAGGGCAGCACGCATCTCACCACTATCCACACGGCGTTTCAACTCGCTGAGTCCACGCAGACCACCAACGAAGTCGATGCGCTGGCTAGAGCGCAAGTCGCCAATCTTCAGAATCTCATCAAGAATCAGACGGCTGCTGATGTCTACATCGAGCACGCCAATTGGGTCATTATTGTCGTAAGTGCCTTCCTTGGCGGTCAAGCTAAACCAGTGCTGATTGAGATAGAGCGAGAATTCGTGCAGATGGGCGGGTTTGTAGATTTCCGTACCCTTATCCTCAACATCGAAGTTTTTCTTCAACGCATCAAGGAACTGCTCAGATGTCAAGCCATTTAGGTCTTTCACTACACGGTTGTAGTCTAGGATTGTCAGCTGGCTAGCCTGGAAGCAAACTGCCATGAAGTAGTTGTACTCCTCGTCACCGCGATGATTGGGGTTCTGCTTTTGCTTCTCTGCACCAACAAGTGCGGCAGCGGCAGAACGGTGGTGACCGTCGGCGATATAGAGCGATGGCATCTTGGCAAACTCATCGGTGATAGTCTTGATATCGTCGTCATTGCTAATCACCCAAAGTTTGTGCCCAAAGCCGTCAATGGGGGCAATGAAGTCATACTCTGGCTCGGTGGCAGCATAGCGCATAATGAGTTTGTCGAGCACCTCGTTGTCAGGATAGGCGAAGAACACCGGCTCGATATTAGCGTTATTCACGCGTACATGCTTCATACGGTCCTCTTCCTTGTCGCGGCGTGTGAGCTCGTGCTTCTTGATGACACCCGTCAGGTAGTCGTTCACATAGGCGCCCACTACCAATCCGTATTGTGTCTTGCCGTTCATCGTCTGGGCATAGATGTAATACTGCTCCTTTTCATCTTGTACCAGCCAGCCTTTATCCTGGAACTTTTGAAAGTTCTCTGCAGCCTTCACGTAGACGCGCGGGTCGTACTCGCTGGTGCCCACAGGGAAATCAATCTCGGGCTTGATGATGTGGTAGAGGCTCATCTCGTTGTCGCCGGCCTCAGCGCGGGCCTCCTCTGAGTCGAGCACGTCGTATGGACGTGACTCCACTTTCTCTACTAATTCTTTTGGAGGGCGTATGCCCTTGAAAGGTTTAATTGTTGCCATAATAATTATGATAAGGTTAAAGGTTTTCCTTTATGGTCTGAATCATCTGCGCGTACTCTTCGTCAGTGAGGTACACTTTGCCGGGATTCATCTGGAACGTGCCACCATAGTCAGGTCCGTTGACATATTTCGGGGCGAGATGGAAGTGCAGGTGTGAGAGTTTGTCGCTATAGGCACCGTAGTTGATTTTCTCGGGGTTGAAGGCTTTCTGCATGGCGCGTGTCACACGGGTCACATCGCTCATGAAGGCGTTACGCTCCTCGTCGCTCAGTTCGTTTAAGTCATTCACATGGCCATTGTAGGCCACCAAGCAACGGCCTCGGTAGGTCTGTTCCTTAAACAAGAACGCCCTCGACACCGTGAGGGGACAAATCTCAATCATCAGGTCGTGCAACGTCTGGTTGTTCGTGCAATACAGGCACTGCTTGGGATCACTTTGTATCATTCTATTCCATTGTTTTTCCAGGTTCAACAAAAATTTGTGCAAATTTACTGAGAAGTTCTGAAAAATCAAAATCTTTGTGTTATTATTTTCACACCGTTTTTTTCTTTCAAAGATAATCATTATATTTGCAACGAAATAATAACGACAAACTAAAGTCTCTGACAACATGAAAAAAATTGTACTCCTCGTTCCCTTACTAATCATCCCGTTCGTGTTGTGGGCGCAGAGCACTAGTTTCGAAACCGCCACACAAGCCGTCCAAAACATGAAGGTAGGATGGAACCTCGGTAATACGCTCGAGGCCCACAAGAAAAAGCCGAATCCTGATTTAAGCACTTATTGGGGACAGGAAGGACTAGAGTCGGAGAACAACTGGGGACAGTCCAACACCAAGCCTGAACTATTGAAGATGATGAAGGAGGCAGGATTCGGCGCCATCCGCGTGCCCGTCACCTGGTATAACCACATGGATGCGGAAGGCAATGTGGATTCCAAATGGATGGCCCGCGTCAAGGAGATTGTGGGCTATGTGTTGGATCAAGGCATGTATTGCATCGTCAATGTGCATCACGACACGGGTGCAGACGAGACTGGGGAGCATATCTCGTGGATTAAGGCCGAAGGTGCTAACTTCAATAAGAACAAAGCCAGATTTGAGAAATTATGGAAACAGATAGCCACTGAATTCAAAGACTACGACCAAAAGCTGCTCTTCGAGAGCTACAACGAGATGCTCGACAAGTACAGTTCGTGGAACTATGCCACCAGCAATAGGGCGGGCGGCTATCTTGAGTCAGAAGCTAAGGACGCCTACGATGCCATTAACAACTATGCCCAGAGTTTCGTGAATGTGGTGAGAGAGACTGGCGGCAACAATGCCCAACGTAACCTTGTAGTCAATACCTATGGCGCATGTAGTGGTGGCAAGTGGGGCTCCAACGAGCTTCCGATGGAACCGCTCAGGCAAATGAAACTGCCCACCGACGTGACTTCCAATCACCTTATTTTCCAAATTCACTCCTACCCAGGATTAAAGAGTAACAACCTTGCCTCCATCAAAAGTCAGGTGACCACGATGATGAGCGACCTGAAGAATATTCTTACCTCCAAAGGGGCTCCTGTCATTATTGGCGAATGGGGAACGATCAACGATGATAGCGACGTCAACTATAACGACAACAAGACCAACTATTTGGAATTCTGTAACCACTTCGTCACAGAGGCCAAGGATAACGGCATGTGCACCTTCTACTGGATGGGACTCTCCGACGGCCCTGTTCGCTCGCTCCCGGTCTTCAACCAGCCTGATCTCGCCGAGTGCATCCTCAAGGCATATTACGGAAGCTACTATTCGCCCATCATTCCTACACTCAACGACGTGGAGTACGACTTCTCCGTCAGCTACACCAAACAGTGGGCCGAGGCAAACCTCTCCAACTCTACCCTCTCACTTAGCCAATACAAGGGCATCCGCATCGAGTTGGCCGAGAAGTCCGTAAGCGGTAACCTACAGCTGAAGGTTTATGGGGAGGGAGGCAAGGAGCAATACAACAGCCTTACAGAAGCCACTACGACCATCAACTTCAACAAGTCGACTCTGGGCTCCACCGTCAGCCGCATTACCCTGCAATATTGCAAAGCCACCGTCCCCTACCAGGTGAGGGTCAAAAGTGCAATGCTCATCAAGACCGATGGTACCGAGACGAAGACCATACTCAGTACTTTCTGGGGATGCTCAGTAGAGCTGAACAAAACATCCGGCATCAACACTCTCACACTGCATCCTACCAACCTAGACAACTACTTCTACACCCTTGACGGCCGCCGCATCGTCAGACCGAAAAAGGGCATCTATATCCGTAACGGAAAGAAAGTAGTCGTTAAGTGAGTGTAAAATGAAAAGTAAAAGTGAAACACAGAAGCGCCTCCAATTCACAACTGTTCACTCTTAACTATTTTACGTGAGTTCGACGATTTTTCGAAAATTTCAATAAGGCATAGGTGTGACATATGTTTGCAAACGCCACAACTGTAATTCGTTAATATTCAAATGATCATACCGAACGTAACTTAAGACATTTGCTTTTGAAAAACTTCTTGTGCGTGACAATTTTATTCAATCCAGATATTGAGAATAAGCATACTTATCCATAACATCCTCATAGTCTGTTGGTTAAATACCCACACACCATCATTCGCCTCCCTTAGGGCGTCGCTTTTTAGATAATGTCATTAGCATCATAGAAGGCAACTTTAGCATCATAGAGGGCAACTTTAGAATTATAGAGGGCATCTCTTGTTTCTTAAAGGGCATCTTTATTTGATTTGCGAACGATTGTGGGTCTCCTCGCAGGTAGAACACTCCAGATACAGATGCTTTACAAATTCGTCATTAACATGGTGAGGGCACTGGCCGCATACTGTTGCATTACCTAAAAGCCGTGTATCAATGTTCAAAGAACATTAGACACACAGCTTTCTTAATTTTGAGTTCGCCAAACTCACGTTATCTTCACTTAACTGAAAAAAGTCCCCAGCGAATATGCCAAGGACTTTTAAAGTAGATTATTTTCAGACTATTAAAGCTTATTTGTTCACTTGGAACTTTGTGTCGCCATCCTTAAAGAAGGCATTGATCTGACGGGCGGCGGCGATGCCAGCGTTGATGTTGGCTTCGGCGGTTTGAGCACCCATCTTCTTCGGTGTAGCAAAATAGCGACCCTCAAACTGAGCAAACTCGACATCGGCATCGGGCTTGATGTCAGTTACGAACTTGAGGTCATCGCGCTCCTGCATGAGTTTGATGAGCTCGGGCTCGTTGATGACTTCTTTGCGGGCGGTGTTAACGAGGATAGCTCCCTTGCGCATCTTGCCAACGAGGGCGTAGTTGATGCTCTGCTTTGTCTCAGCGGTGGCGGGGATGTGGAGCGATACGACATCGCAAGTCTCAAAGAGAGCACCCTGATTGGCTACAGCTTTCACACCGGCTGCCTCGATGACTTCTGCGGGGCAATAGGCGTCATAGGCGTAGACGTCCATTCCAAAACCCTTGGCAATACGAGCCACATTGCGACCGACGTTACCGAAAGCGAGGATTCCGAGTTTCTTACCCAGAAGTTCTGAGCCACTCTTACCATTGTAGAATCCGCGTACAGCCATGACAAGGAGTCCGAATACGAGTTCGGCAACAGCATTGGAGTTCTGTCCAGGAGTGTTTTCGGCAACCACGTTGTGAGCAGTGGCGGCAGCTAAGTCTATATTGTCAAAGCCAGCACCTGCGCGTACCACTATTTTCAGTTGCTTGGCGGCATCGAGCACCTCGGCGTCACACTTGTCAGAACGGATGATAAGAGCGTCGGCGTCTTTCACGGCGTCTAGCAACTGAGCCTTCTCAGTATATTTCTCGAGCAGCACCAGCTCATTGCCGGCTGCCTCAACTTCTTTGCGGATACCCTCGACAGCTGCTGCCGCGAATGGTTTCTCTGTTGCTACTAATACTTTCATGTTATATTGATTAAACATTAGTAAATAATTAATGTTGTGCCTCGAACTCCTTCATGCAAGCTACCAATGCCTGACAGCCCTCGATGCTCTGAGCGTTGTAACAGCTAGCGCGGAAGCCACCTACTGAGCGGTGTCCCTTGATGCCGACCATGCCCTTGCTGGTAGCGAACTCCATAAATTCTTTCTCGAGCTCTTTGTACTCGTCCTTCATAACGAAGCAGAGATTCATTACTGAGCGGTCTTCCTCGGCCACAGTACCGCGGAACAACTTGTTGCGGTCAATCTCTCCATAGACGATTTCGGCACGTTGCTGGGCGAGTTTGTCCATAGCCTCGACGCCACCCTGGGCCTTCATCCAGCGGAGGTTCTCGAGGGCAGTGTATATGGGGACCACAGGAGGTGTGTTAAACATTGAACCCTTCTCAACGTGTGTACGGTAATCGAGCATGGTTGGAATCTGGCGATCAACATGTCCGAGGGCGTCGTTTTTAACGATGACGATCGTCACGCCTGCCATAGAGAGGTTCTTCTGAGCACCGGCGTAGATGGCATCGTATTTAGCAACATCGATGGGGCGGCTGAAGATATCCGACGACATATCGGCAATCATACGTACGGGCACATCGAGATCCTTGCGGATTTCAGTACCGTAGATGGTATTGTTGGTAGTGATATGGAGATAGTCAACATCGGTGGGGCACTCCCATCCTTTGGGGATGAAGGTGTAGTTTGCGTCGGCTGATGAAGCCACCTCGACAACCTCTCCGAAGAGCTTGGCCTCTTTCATGGCTTTCTTTGCCCATACGCCGGTGTTCAGGTAAGCAGCTTTGGTCTTAAGGAAATTATAAGGAATCATGCAGAACTCGAGTGATGCACCACCACCGAGGAAGAGGACGGAATAGCCCTCGGGCACTTGGAGCAGCTCTTTTACCAAGGCCTCAGCCTCGTCGATAACAGGCTGGAAATCTTTAGATCTGTGGCTGATTTCAGCGAGTGACAGACCGATACCATTAAAATCAAGGATTGCCTGTGCGGTCTTCTCGATGACAGAGCGATCGAGAATGCAAGGACCTGCATTAAAATTGTACTTCTTCATTTTGTTATTATTAATTAAAATGTGAATAATATTGTTCTGTTCTTTAGAAAACGACTGCGAAATTATATGTTTTATTTAACATAGACAAATATTTATGTCAGAAAGTTGCGTTCCAGGGCATAATTAGTGGCATTTTGACACACGTTTACATATAAGTAGTGTCTATTTGACAACCTCACATAGCGTTTTGATACCTTTAATCTTCTCGCCCTTAGTGTCTTGAATGACTTGCTGGAGTTTACGGCGACTAACGGCTGCGTAGGAGTAGCAATCTTTCACGTCGATGCGGCCAATCTCATCACGGGAAAGTCCGCCTTTCTTGCATAGGAATCCAACGATGTCACCTTTGGATATTTTGTCTTTCTTGCCCTTGCCAATGTAAACTGTGGCCATTCGCGGCACGGGTATGACCGCATCGGATGGTGCAACAGGAAGATTGTAAGACTCAATACAGGCCTGAACATAGGCAGGCACGCTCTCTCCCAGACCCAAGATGAAAAAGGTCCTACCCCGCTTGTCCCAGCGGGCAGTACGGCCTACGCGGTGCACATAGCCGTCCTCGCTCTCGGGAATGTGGTAGTGGATGATGTTGTCGATATCGGGGATATCAAGGCCACGTGAAGCCAGGTCAGTACTCACAAAGATGTTAGCTGATCCGTTAGAAAACTTATAGAGGGCATCTTCGCGTAGCTTCTGCTCCAAGCCTCCGTGGAAAGCGCAGGTATGGAATCCCTCTCGACACAGATACTCGTCAGTGCGCTCTACGCTTTCACGGTAGTTTAAGAAGACTATACTGCTCTGATTGCCCAGATGGAGAAGGAGGGCACGTAAGGTTTCCAATTTGTCTTTTGCAGGACTGGCCACGGTAAAGACGCTGATGCGTTCGGGCACTTGTTCGTCGTCCAGAAAATCAAGGCGTGCAGTTCTGCCCATCTGCACGAAACGCGGAATCTCAACTGCCTCAGTAGCCGAAAGGAGAATACGGCGTCGTAATGACGGGAGTTTGCCGAGGATAGCCTCCATCTCGTTGTGGAAGCCCATCTCGAGGCATTTGTCGAACTCGTCAATGACTAGCGTACGGATGGTGTCCGGAGACAGGTTGCCCTTTTCGAGATGGTCATTCAAACGGCCAGGCGTGGAGAACACAATCTGAGGACGCACGGCGCGCAATTTTCGGTGCTCGTCCATCGTGGCACGTCCACCATAAAGGCTCATCACGCGCAAGCCTGAACCCATATCTGCCAATACCGTAGCCGACTGAAGGGCAAGTTCTCGGCCGGGAACGAGCACGACAGCTTGCAAGTCGTCGCTCATAGCGTCCAACTGCTCCACAAAAGGCAACAGGTATGCCAGCGTTTTGCCGCTACCCGTAGGAGATAGCACTACCACATCCTTATCGGAATGAAGGATTGCGTCAGCCGTAGCCTTTTGCATAGCATTAAGCGACTGGATGTGAAGTTTTTCGAGTACCTTTTGTGTTTTCATGCCGCAAAGATAATGCAATTCGGAATACGAACCAAATATTTTAAAGTTAATTATAGCAAAATGTTAGCAAAAAACACACAAGAAACCGAAATATCGTTATCAATATCAGGAAAAGACCATTATTTCCATGATTATTGGTTTCAAAATGTAAATTTCATGGCATAATACTGAACATTGACCACTGAGCATTAAGCTATGCCCATGTAGTCGTGTAAGACACAAAGCACCAGCCAATAATGTTCAATGGTCAATTGTCAATAATCAATTCTATCTCGCTTCCCAGTCTACGTCAAACTCCTTACCGTCATCAGTAGCTGTCACGTCATAGACCACGGGCTTTCCATTCAGGTTTCCCTTCAGCACACCCTTGTACTGGCCGTCCTTGTCGTCAAAAGTGAAGTCGGTCACTTCCAGTTGGTTACCTTTCGACTGCTCGTCGTCAATAATCGCCTGCTGCACTTTCTCTGTTAGCTTTTTGTCAGAAACGATACAACTGCTCATTGCAAAAAGGATGGAACAGCCGATTACCAATGATAATATCAGTTTTCTCATCATAATTATGTTTATTGATTAGGGGTTCTTATCATCTGGAACGGCATAGAAGTCGCCAGTCTGACCGACGAGTTTCTTGCTATAAGCCTCGGGGAAGCCGGGGCGCTTGGGAGTAGCACCAAGCCCGTACCTCGATCTTAAGAAACGGCCGTCCTCTTCGGGTTTCACCGTCATATCATTGTATTTCACAATAAGATAAACAGCAAGTTGTTTCCATCGGGCGAGCATCTGCTGAGCCTGATGGTTACTATACTCGTTCAGGTAGCTAATTGCCTTCTCGACATTGTCGGCATAGAGTGCCTTAGCCTTCTCTTCCACTGCTTTCTGACAATCAAAATAGCTCTTCTCCAACGAGTCTCTCACCTCCTTGAGAGAGGGGAAAAGAACCGAATAACGGGGGTAAACCATGTTGGAAACCCAGTTGCACACCCAGAAGGCATTCTTGTCGGAGAAGGTGATGGCATCGGCTCCAGGTGTGTTATAGCACTCGGGCTGGACGCGGTTACCACAGTAGATCGGGGTGTAGGCCACCATATTGCCATCGTCATTGCCAAACCAGAAGCATCCACCAATCTCGCGGGGTAGCCAAGAGCGCATCTGACTGACGAATGTGAAGCCTGTCTGCTGCGTGCTGATAGGACGCTCGTTGAAATAGCTCTTACCATCCACCTTGAAGGATAGCGGTGTGGGACGGTAAGGCATATCCCATATGCCGCCCCCCATATCCTTGTCGAGAGCGAGGGCGGTACCCTCATAATGGTCGCGCATGCACTCCATTACCTCCTTAAT
>JAEEXN010000078.1 GCA_016291595.1 Prevotella sp. | reverse complement strand
AAGATCAGGCCGACGTTCTCTGTCTCACCTCAAGAGCTTTCTATAATGATGCTCTCTGCGAGTACGAGAAGTTCATGCACGAGTATTTCGGCTACGACCGCATACTGCCTATGAACACGGGTGCCGAGGGTGTTGAGACTGCACTGAAGCTGGCCCGCCGCTGGGGCGCTGTGAAGAAAGGTATTCCCAATGATAAGATCAAGATTGTTTGCTGTGAGGGCAACTTCCACGGACGAACTGTTACGGTGATAACGATGAGCAACGATCCCAGCTCGTATGCCCAGTACGGACCGCTCACACCGGGATTCATCCGTATTCCATATAACGATACTGAGGCCCTGAGGAAAGTGCTCGACGAGCAGGGCGACGAGATTTGTGCCTTCATTGCTGAGCCTATTCAGGGCGAGGCAGGCGTGTTTGTGCCTGACGACGGCTATATGAAGACCTGTTATGACCTGTGCCACGCCCACAACGTGCTGTTGATTGCTGATGAGGTGCAGACGGGTATTGCCCGCACGGGCCGTATGCTCTGCAGCCAGCACGACGGCATCCGCCCCGACATCGTGGTACTGGGCAAGGCTCTTGGCGGTGGTGTGCTGCCCGTGTCAGCCTGTCTGGCCGATGACGACATTATGCTGAACATCCGTCCGGGTGAGCATGGCTCGACCTTCGGCGGATTCCCCCTGGCTGCCCGCGTAGCTGTTGAGGCCCTGAAAGTGATTAAGGATGAGCACCTGGTGGAGAATGCCGAGGCAATGGGTAAGATTTTCCGTGAGGAAATCAAGAAGATTGACTCTCCGTTTATCGAGCAGGTGCGTGGCCGCGGTCTGCTCAACGCCATCGTGACGAAGCCGGTGAACGGCAAGACGGCATGGGACATCTGCATCCACATGATGAAGAAAGGCCTGCTTGCCAAGCCCACCCACGACCATATCATCCGCTTTGCTCCGCCTCTCTGCATCAACGAGCAGCAGTTGCGCGAGGCAATTGCCATCATCAAGGAGACCTTTGATGAGATGAGTTAGAATCAAGACATAGCTATCAGGAGGAACGAGATGCAAACCACCAATCATGTACTGATGGTGAGGCCGGTGCGCTTCGCCTTCAATGAGGAAACGGCTGCCAACAATGCGTTTCAGCAGAAGAGTGAGTCGGCAGAGGCTGCCAGGCAGATTGAGCAGCGGGCTGTCGAGGAGTTCGACGCGTATGTGGCCTTGTTGCGCGAGAACGGGGTGACCGTCGACGTGCTGCAGGACACGCCCGAGCCGTTCACACCCGACTCCATCTTCCCCAACAACTGCTTCTCGACACATGTTGAGGATGCCGACGGTGCGAACGGAAGGAAACGCACACTGGTGATTTACCCGATGTTCGCGCAGAATCGCAGACTGGAACGGGAGAAGCTGATGACGGTTTTAGGACAGATGCGTTTCGACGAGACCGTCGACCTTACCGGTAACGAGCAGCAGAACTTATGTCTGGAAGGAACTGGCTCGCTGATTCTCGACCGCGAACGGCACATGGCCTACGCCTGTCTGTCGCCCAGAACCAGCCGCGAGGTGATGGACGAGTGGGCACGCAGGATGGGTTACGACTATTTCCTGTTCAACAGCGAGGACGAGAACGGTACTCCCGTTTATCATACGAATGTGGTGATGCATGTGGGTACGCACTTTGCCGTGGTATGCCTGGATTCCATCAAGGACGCAGATGAGCGCAGCCGGTTGGTCGCTCTGCTGGAGAATAGCGGCAAGGAGGTTGTCGACATCTCGTTTGCGCAGATGCACCAGTTTGCAGGAAACATGCTGGAGTTGAGGAACGACCGTGGTGAGAAACTGCTCATCATGAGCCTGACGGCAAAGAAATCGCTCACCCCGCAGCAGATGGCTCTTTTGGAAACCGACGTGCGCATCGTAGCGCCCGACATTGATGCCATCGAAACGGCAGGTGGAGGCAGTGCAAGATGCATGATCGCTGAAATCTATGAATAAGTAAGGAGTTAAGAAACAGAATATAATAAACCTCATAAAAACATAAAACCATGAACAATTCGGTAATAACATTCCCACTTCCGGCCAACGAGCCGGTGAATGCTTATCTGGCTGGTTCGCCAGAGCGTGTAGAACTCGAGAAGGAACTGGAGCGCCAGAGCAATCTGGTGGTCGATATCCCCATCATCATCGGCGGTAAGGAAATCCGTACCGGTGACATAGGGAAGGTGACCTGCCCGCACGACCACAACCATGTGCTGGCCACTTATCATAAGGTAGGAAAGAAAGAGATAGAGATGGCTGTCGAGGCTGCCATGGAAGCATGGAAGGAGTGGAGCCGTACACCATGGACCACGCGCGCTGCCATCGTGATGAAGATGGCCGAGCTGTTGGCTACCAAATATCGTCCCATCATGAATGCTGCCACAATGCTGGGTCAGAGCAAGAATATCTTCCAGGCAGAGATTGACTCGGCATGCGAGACCATCGACTTCTTCCGCTATAATGTGCACTATGCTTCGAAGATTTATGCCATGCAGCCGAAGGATGGCGTGGCTCAGCTGAACCACACCGAGTATCGTCCGCTGGAAGGCTTTGTGTTGGCGGTTACCCCGTTTAATTTCACGTCGATTGCCTCTAACCTCTGCATGACTCCTGTCTTGATGGGTAATGTGGCATTGTGGAAGCCCTCTACGACAGCCCTGCTGAGCAACTACTATCTGATGCAGCTCTACAAGGAGGCTGGTCTGCCCGACGGCGTGGTGAACTTCCTGCCGGGCAGCGGTGCTCTCATCGGCGAGGTGGCCACACAGTCGAAGCATTTCGCAGGCATCCACTTCACGGGTTCCACTGCTACCTTCAAGAGCCTGTGGCAGCAGGCATGCAGACATCTGGATACATACGTGTCATATCCGCGACTGGTAGGTGAGACTGGCGGTAAGGACTTCATCTTCGTTCATCCTTCTGCCGACAAGAAGGCTGTGGCTACGGCCGCCTTCAGCGGTGCGTTCGAGTTCCAGGGCCAGAAGTGCTCGGCTGCCTCGCGCATGTATATCCCGAAGAGTCTGTGGCCCGATGTGCTGGAGGACATCAAGCGCATGGCCGGTGAGGTGAAGATGGGCGACGTGAAAGACCCGAAGAACTTCATCAATGCCGTGATCGATGAGGCTTCGTTCGACAAGTGCAAGCTGTATATCGACTATGCTGAGGCTGCCGATGACGCAAAGATCGTGATGGGCGGACACTGCGACAAGTCAGTAGGATGGTTTGTTGAGCCGACAGTCATCGAGACCACCAACCCAAGGTTCAAGTCTATGGAAGAGGAGATCTTCGGCCCGATCATCACCGTTTATCCTTACGACGACGACAAGGTGGAGGAGACCGTGAAGCTCTGCGACGAGACATCGCCCTACGGACTGACCGGTGCTGTGTTCGGACGCGACCGCATGGCTGTTGAGAAGATTACCGAACAGCTCAGCTATGCTGCCGGCAACTTCTATATCAACGACAAGCCCACCGGTGCGGTGGTAGGCATGCAGCCCTTCGGAGGCGCACGTGCCAGTGGTACCAACGACAAGGCTGGTGGCGAATTCAACCTCATTCGCTGGATTATTCCGCGCGTGATTAAGGAGACGCTGGTCTCGCCAACAGATTACCGTTATACCTATCTGAAGTAAATGAGCGTAAAACCTTGTAAAATCAACGTCGCTTCGGAGACAGGCCGCCTCAGGGCGGTGCTGCTCCGGCGGCCAGGCATAGAGATTGAGCGCATGACTCCGCTCAACGCTACCCAGGCTCTCTATAGCGACATCATGGACAAAGCGACTGTCGACCGCGAATACGGACTGTTCAGCGGGGTACTGGAGCGGTGGACGGATGTCTATTATGTGAGAGACATACTGGGCGAACTGCTTAACAACATGGCTGTGCGTGAGCATCTGGTTGTCGAGAGTTTGCGCCACGACCGGCGCACGTCGCAGCAACAGCAGGTGATCAATGGCATGTTTGAGCATCTGATGGAGTTGGACAGTCAGCAGCTGGCGCGCGTCTTGATCGAAGGTGTGGAGAAAGAGCAATGGGATGGCTTTTCCGATGACCGCTATCTGTTGAAGCCGCTCTACAACCTGCTCTTTACCCGAGATGCCTCGTCGACGGTCTACGACCGTGTGCTCATCAACTCGATGAGCTTTGAGGTGCGTGAGCGTGAGACACTGATCTATGAGGCTATCTTCCGTCATTTCTTCGGTGTGGAACTGCTCAATGCCGCAGCGTGGAATCACCATGCACGCACGGAGGGTGGCGATATTCATATCGCCTCGCCGGATTTGTTGTGCATAGGTGAGGGCATACGAACGAATGCGAAGGGTATAGAATATCTGGCCCAGACATTTGCCAAGGAGCGCGAACACTTTAACATCCTGGTACAGGAGCTGCCGAAGGAACCGGAGTCGTTCATCCATCTGGATATGGTATTCACGTTCCTCGGAAAGCATTATTGCATGGCTTTCGAGCCTCTGCTCCGCAAGGAAGGACTCTTTGCAGGCAAGGAGACAACGCTCATCAGCATTGACAACGGAAAAATCTCCTACAAATCGATGCCTAACATCCTGAAAGGACTGGAGTCGTTAGGCTGGGAGATGCAGCCGGTCATCTGCGGGGGAAGCGACTCTTGGGTGCAACTGCGTGAACAGTGGCATAGTGGTGCTAACTTCTTTGCCCTGGGCGACTGTCAGGTGATGGGCTACCGCCGCAATACGCATACCATCGACGCACTTGACCAAGCCGGATTCAACGTGCTCAATGCCGAGGATATCATCAGCGGTAAGGCGTTGATGAACAGCAATGAGAAATTCGTGGCTGCCTTCCCGGGCTCCGAGCTGCCGCGTGCCGGCGGTGGTGCCCGCTGTATGACCATGCCGCTGTTGCGCGACTAAATATAGCAATTCGCTAATTATAAAAAAAGTGTTTGCCGCAAACTATGCGGCAAACACTTTTTTCAGACGGTACATAAAGTCGTTAGCTTCGGCCTTGCTCAGACAGAGTGGCGGTAGCAGGCGCAGGATATTGGTGCCTGCACAGCCCGTGAAGCAATGCTTCTCGTAGATGAGTGGCTGGCGGATGTCCTTATGTGGAACATCGAGATCGATGCCAATCATCAGACCACGACCGCGGACATCGAGAATGTGCTTCTCGGTCTTCTGCATCTCCTTGAGCTGCTCGATAAGATACTCGCCTACAATATGGGCGTTCTCGACCAGATTCTCTCTCTCGAAGACATCGAGAACGGCCAAGGCTGCTGCGCATGCCAGGTGATTTCCGCCGAAAGTGGTTCCCAATTGTCCGTAGACAGGTTTGAAGTCAGGCGAGATGAGCACGCCGCCCATCGGGAAACCGTTGGCAATGCCCTTGGCGACGGTGATGATGTCGGGACGGATGCCCAGCCACTGGTGGGCAAAGAATTTTCCGCTTCGGCCATAGCCACACTGTATCTCGTCGCATATCAATATGGTGCCGTATTTCTTGCAGGCAGCTTGCAGGCCCTGAGCAAATTCCTCTGTCGCCATCTTGATACCGCCAACGCCTTGGATACACTCCAGGATAACGGCACACACATCGCCTTTCTGCAGTTCTACCTCCCACGCAGGAAGGTCGTTGAGTGGCAGGTAGGTGACATGGTTGTTGGCGTTGATGGGGGCAATAATCTTCGGATTGTTGGTTACCTCAACAGCTAACGACGTGCGTCCGTGGAAAGCTTTCTCTGCGCTGAGCACACGTGTGCGTCCGTTGGTAAACGAGGCGAGCTTCAGCGCATTCTCATTGGCCTCGGCACCGCTGTTGATCAAGAATAACTGATAGTCGTCGTAACCGCTGATGCGGCCCAACCGCTCAGCCAGCTCAACCTGTAGCTTGTTCACAACGGAATTGGAGTAGAACCCCAGATTCGACAGTTGCTCAGACACCTTTTCTATATAGTGGGGGTGGGAGTGTCCTATGCTGATAACCGCATGTCCGCCATAGAGGTCCAGGTACTCCTGACCCGTCTCGTCCCAAACTTTACACCCTTTACCCTTGACGATGTTAACATCGAAAAGTGGATATACATCGAACAGTTTCATCTATATCACTATTTGTTTTTAATTCATCACTTATCAGTTAGAAAGCCGATGCTTTCAGATTCAGTCCGGTCTTCTCGTTCAGACCAAACATAATATTCATGTTCTGCACAGCCTGTCCCACGGCTCCTTTCAGTAGGTTGTCAATGGCTGACGTGATAAGGAGCTTGTTGCCATATTTCTCAACATGTACCAGTCCCTTGTTGGTATTGACCACCTGCTTCAGGTCGATGGCTTTATCGGAATAATGAGAAAAAGCAGCATCGGCATAGAAACTCTTGTACGCCTCCACAATTTCCTCGAAGGGCATGTCGGTCTTCACGACTGCCGTACAGAATATGCCACGGGTGAAATCGCCCCGGTAGGGAATGAAGTCGATAGAGGCCTCCAGCGAGCCTTGCACTTGTGCCAGCGACTGTCGTATCTCGGCAATGTGCTGATGTTGGAAAGGCTTGTAGATGCTCAGGTTGTTGTTGCGCCACGAGAAATGCGTGGTGGCTCCGGGCTTTTGTCCGGCACCAGTTGAGCCGGTAATGGCATTCACGGCGACATCTTCCTTCAGCAGGTTCAGCTTTGCGGCAGGCAGGAGTGCCAGCTGAATGCAAGTGGCAAAACAGCCGGGATTGGCTATGTGCTGAGCCTTCGCAATCTCAGGCTTGTTGATTTCGGGCAACCCATAAATAAAGTCGTGGTGGTCGGGAGTCAGTTCACTGTCACCATCCTCCCAGGGCTTTGTGCCTTTTATTCTGAAGTCCTGTGCCAAATCGATGATTTTCACGTTGGCGGGTATGGCATGCTCTTTCAGGAAAGCCTCGCTCTTGCCATGTCCGAAACAGAAGAATACGACATCGACCTTATCGAAAGGCATCTCGGCGGTAAAATGCAAATCGGTGTCACCAATGAGTCCTTCGTGAATGTCGCTCACCAGATTTCCTGCATTACTCTCCGAGTTTGCAAACACAATCTCTGCCTCGGGATGGTTCAGTAGCAGGCGGATGAGCTCTCCGCCAGTATAACCGGCGGCACCAAGAACCCCCACCCTTACCCTCCCCGAGGGGAGGGAAACTGACCCGGTATTATTTAGATTACTCATTTAGTTCGTTCTTGATTTTATTGATAACTTCAAAAATGTTTCCTCATATTTCTTCGTTAGAGAACCTGATAACGTTGAATCCCATTCCGTTCAGACGCTCAGTCCTAAGTTCGTCTTTCTTTATCTGTTCGTACTCAGAGTGATACCCTCCATCTACTTCAACAACAAGTTTCTTTTCAATACAGACGAAGTCCACAATATAATCACCAATTATGTGCTGTCTGTTGAATTTTACAGCTAATTGTTTTGCGCGAATATGTTCCCACAACAACGACTCTGCTTCAGTAGCAAATTGCCTGTTCTTAGGGCAAATTCCTTCAGAAGGTCATACCTGTCAGGTGATGCTGTATTGTAAAATCCGTCGTTTCTCGCCATTGAGAAGTGTGTGCATAGCTCTCCCCTGGGGGAGGGGTGGGGGCTGCTATCTTTTCTCATCCTTATGGATTCCGTAGTAGACACGGAGCGGAGTGCTAGAGACCTTGATGAAGCCTTTTGCCTCGTCGGCAGTCCAACCAGTCTGGGTTTCTCCGTATTCCCCGAGTTTCGATTTTGTCAGGTCGTTATCAGAGTCGATGCCGACGGTCTCAAAGCCGAAGGGACGGAGTTTCAGGATGGAAGTACCCGTCACGTTGCGCTGACTGCTGGCAAGCATCGCCTCCATGTCGGGCATCACGGGCTCCAGATACTGGCTCTCGTGCAGGAACATGCCATACCAGTTGGCAATCTGGTCTTTCCAGTACTGTTGCCATTTCGACAAGGTCGACTTCTCCAGCAAGCGGTGGGCCTCGATAATCAGCTTCGGAGCGGCAGCCTCGAAACCTACACGGCCCTTGATACCGATAATGGTGTCGCCGACATTGCAGTCGCGCCCGATGGCATAAGAGGCGCCAATCTCCTCAATCTTCTGGATGGCTTTCACCTTATCGTCGAACTTCTCGCCGTTCACAGCCACGATCTCTCCCTTCTCAAAGGTGATCTTCAGCAGACTCTCCTGTTCTTTGGCTGTGATATGCTTCAGGTAAGCCTCTTCGGGAAGACCCTGTGTCGGGTCGAGAAGTTCTCCACCACAGATGCTCGTTCCCCAGATACCCACATTGTAGGAATATTTCAGTTTGGTGAAATCGGCTGTAAATCCATGCTCGTTCAGGTAGTCCACCTCTTCTTTTCGTGTCAGTTTATGGTCACGGGTGAGGGTGATAATCTCAACGCCCGGGGCCATCACAAGGAATGTCATGTCGAAGCGAATCTGGTCGTTGCCGGCACCTGTAGAACCGTGTGCGATGGCGTCGGCACCAATCTCGTTAGCGTAACGGGCAATCGCAATGGCCTGGAAGATACGTTCCGAGCTCACGGAAATAGGATAGCAATTGTTGCGAAGCACATTGCCGAAAATCATGTATTTCAGCGACTTCTCATAATACTCGTGCGTCACATCGAGTGTTACGTATTTCACGGCGCCCAGCTTGTAGGCGTTTTCCTCGTTCTTTTTCAGTTGTTCAGCACTAAAACCACCGGTGTTAGCGCATGCAGCATGTACCTCATATCCATCCTGAGCGAGTTTCATCACGGTGTAGGATGTATCCAAGCCGCCGGAAAAGGCGACTACCACTTTCTTCTTGTCTGCCATAATATCTTTGTTTTTGTTGTTACTCAATTGTTTTATACTTCTAAATCTAAACCGAGACTCCCGGCTATTCCTCGTGCGTCGAGCGACGGACGTGCCCGATGCTCTCGATTCGCTTGATGCGTTCCATCACCTCTTGCGGAATCTTGGCAGGCAGGTGCTCCTCGGGGTCGTAAAGCATGGCTGTGCAGATGCAGTACTTTCGCCCTGTGCGGTGCAGGATGTCTACATTGATGCACCCCTCGCATCCGCGCCAGAAAGCCTCGTCGTCAGTCAGGTCGCCGAAAGTCACGGGCTGATACCCCAACTGGGTGTTCATCGTCATCACCGCGGCTCCACTTGTGAGCGAGAAGATCTTGGCATGCGGCCATCGCGTGCGGGCCAGGGTGAAGGTCATGTCCTTAATCCTTTTGGCCACGCCCATTCCCCGGTAGTCAGGGTGCACGATAAGTCCCGATGTTGTGACATATTGCTTGTTTCCCCATGTCTCAATGTAACTGAATCCGGCAAATCTGTCGCCATCCAGAGCAATCACAGCCTTCGCCTCGCGCATTTTGGTCGTCAAATACTCGTGGGTACGCTTGGCGATACCTGTTCCGCGCACTTTTGCCGCCTCAGCTATTGTTTCTAAGATTGTTTCGACATACTTCTCATGCGAAGTGTCGGCAACCACAACCTGAATTTCTTTCATTTTTATTTGGTGTAAAAGATACGAATCTTTATGTCGTGAATAATCAATTATCCTTGATGTTTGGAATCACCATGCTCAGTCCGTCGACGACATCGCTGTAGTTAACGCCCTCCTTAATGACAATAAAGATGGTGTCATCGCCTGCTATGGTACCGATAATCTCAGGAATATCGCTGTCGTCGATGTTGTATGCGATGCTGCTGGCATAGCCCGGCCGAGTCTTGATAACACCGATGTTTCCAGAGAAGTTAATAGACTTGAATCCTGAACTCTGAAGCATCTCGGAAGCTGAGCGGGGCTTGCTGATACGTTTGTACATGGTCTCATGGGGCAATACGTATACATATTTCCCGTTCATGGAGGCTGCTTTGGCCACTTTCAGTTGTTTCATGTCGCGGCTCAGAGTGGCCTGGGTCAGTTTAAAACCTTCTTTCTCCAATGCCTGCAACACTTCTTCCTGACTACATAGTTCCTTGCTCGAAATGAGCATCTTCAGGGTTTCTAATCTACTGTTCTTAATTTTCATTTTTGTGCTTGTTTAATTTGCGGTTGCAAAAATATGCATTTTTCTGCATAAAACCAAATATAATTGCATAAAAATACCCTATTCGTTAAAAAATAGGGTATTTTTATTCTTTTCTAATGTATATATATACGACTGCTTATCTCGTCATGTCGAAGCCGATACGTACACCTTCGTAGTTCTTGCTCAGGTCGCCGATGGTCTGCAGGCTGACGTTTCCGCTCAGCGCCGACATGGTCTGCAGCACGGTCAGCAGTTTCTTCGCCTCGAAGAGGATGGAGATACCGTTCATCTCGCGTTTCGCATAACAGTTGATGTTCAGCAACAAGCCCTTCATGGCAATCTGCGAGGTGGCCTCATTGTAGGTGTAAGTGCCGCTGAAACTCTTTCCGGCTATCGTGGCAGTGAATGTCTTGTCGTTGTTGAACGCAATCACCGTGTTGTTCGACGACAATCCGACCTTCTGGTAGTAGGGGAGAAGCTTTTCCTCAATCTGTGAGGCAACCACCTCGCCACCTGCCTTGGCCAGCAGGTTCTCGCTGGTAAAAGCACAACCAGGACCGTTGTATCTCCATGTGCCTATCAGGTTCTGTGCCGTCAGCTTGTCCAAGCCGATAACACTCGAGATGGCATTTACTACGCCTGAACCATTCGTCAGCACACCGATAATGCCACCGAGTATATCAGACCCGTTTGCGCCTGTCGTAGTACCACCCATACCGCCGCAGCTCGCCAGCGCAAGACATACCGATGCTGCTAAAACAGATAGTTTCTTCATAGTCTATACTTATTTAGTTTTTATTTGTGAATTGTTAAGTGAAAAAGATGGATAGCTGAAAACGCAATCATCATTAATCAGCCGTTACCTCCTGTCTCCGAACAGACGCAACAGATAGAGGAACAGGTTGATGAAGTCGAGATAGAGGCTGAGTGCGCCCAGCAGCGCCACCTTCTGAGCCCGCTCTCCACCGTCTTCCTGCATGAGCAGCATCCGCTTGATCTTCTGCGAGTCGTAAGCTGTCAAACCTACAAACACGGCGACACCCACATAACTCAGAATCAGGTCGAACATTGTGCTCTTGACCAAAAAGAGATTCACCAATGTGGCGATAATCACACCGACGAGGGCCATCAGCGCCAATTTGCCAATAGAGGTCAGGTCGGTCTTCGTGGTGTATCCGATGAATGCCATAACCGCAAATGTGCCAGCCGTGATTAAGAAGACGCTCGCAACCGACGACATCGTATAGGCCAGGAAGATAAACGACATGGTTACGCCGTTGATAACCGAGTAGACTACAAACAAGAGCGTGGCTGATGTCAACGACAGCCGGTTGATGCCTGCCGATACCCATAATACCAATGCCAGCTCGGCAATCATCAATCCCCAGAACAGCATCTTGTTCGTCACGATAGCCTGCAGGATGACAGGACTTGTCGACACACCGTATGCCGTGAAGCCTGTAATCGTCAAGGCAAGAGCCATCCACACATACACCTTGCGCATCAACGAGGGGAAAGCAAGTGAGCTGTAGCCCTCCTGCGCATTAATCATTTCATATAATTCTTTTTCGTTCATATTCTTTATATAGTTTCAAGTTGACAAAATCATATTGAAGACGTTTTCAGGCGTCGGTCGCAATTCAGAGGCACAGTCTGATTGCATAACCTTCAATCTGCAAATGTATCATTTTTATTTAATATGGCAAAATATTTCCGGTAAATTGCTTCGGTTCAACGACAATAATTGTCTTTTTTTTAGTATTTTTCTTCCCTTTTCGCATTTTTTAGATACTATACATTCCGTCAGCTTTATACAAGTATGGAGGTAAGGCATAGGTGAATGAAACAATCCAAATTATTGTTGGCAATGGTGGCACGGAGAATATTTCGCGCAAGCGTTTATTGCTGACATTTGGCAGCAAAAGCAGGAGTGTTTTCTAATCGATGCCTGATTAGGTTGTAAGTAGTCGATTAATTACACTCTAATCAGGCATCAATTGCATGCTAACTAGGCATTAATTAGAGCGTAACTAGGCATCAATTCGAGCTTAATCAGGCATTAATTGCAAATCCGTGCGTCTGTCGGTGGTAATCAGGCATCAATGGCCTCTCTCCATTTTGAGCAGCAAATGCACTTGAACGAGTGTGTAGTCTCTTGCAGAATCTGCTGGCGAAAAGAAGGAATAAAGCGGATAGTGTCACATGTGTATTTAAGCGTCACCTCTGTAAAGCGCTGTGATTCAAATAGTTTCTTAACGATTGTGACGTGTGACGCTATGTTTTGAAACTTTTTCGTGGGAATGGCTTTTTGTCGATGGCCTGACATCGTATATAATGGAATACCTGTCTCATTCATTCTCTTGCAACTCGTTGTTATTCACTATTATACGCCATTGTTTGTAAAGCACACTCCGGCCCGAATAAAGATGCTGATTAGCAACACAGAGGGCTGCTCGGTCGTCACAGAGCATCTGTTTATGTTATGGGAAAAGCACTATAAGATACCTGATTCGTTCCTAACGTTTCGTGATTTTCCTCTGATACACCAATTGGCCTTTCTGGTACACCCTCAGTAGGTAGACGCCTGCTGGTAGTTGGGCTGTTGTCAAACGGCAGTTGGCATCATTCTGGAAGGTGGCGCTTGCCGAGATGAACCCCGCCGTGTTCAGCAGTTCCATGCGTGTCTCCTGCTGTTGCGGGCGTTTGTTGGAGAAAACAAGCACTGTCTCAAATGGCAGCGGCCCGACAATATACTCATGGGTGGAAACGGATATGATGCCGGAAGGCGTGTTGACCGATACATCCCAGACTACTGTGGCAGCGTGGAGCTGTGAGTGACCTTCGGTGCGAACCATCAGGGTGGTGTCCTCAACAATGGCGGTCAGCTGATGCGTTCCGTTGGCAACGGCTCCTGTCTTCATACGGTAGCTTTCCTGCCCCAGAGCGACGCTCTCACCGTCCAGGAGCCACTCGACCCGTAATGTGTTCGGCTCCGGCTTCAGCAGGTTCAGGGAGAACAGCACGTCCTCGGTCTCCAATGGAACGGTATTCTCTTCGGGCGTATAGGAGATCACGTTCTTGGAGCGTGCGTGAATCCGTTCAATCAGCGCCTCGCGACACACGGGACAGTAATCACGGTTCAGATAGCGCATGAGGCATTGTTGGTGCGGACGGTACCACTTGTAAGCCTCTTCGTTCTCATCGTTACTGTGCCGGTAGGTGCCTACGCCGTCCTCGTCCATCCAACGCTCCCATTTCAAGGGGCTCAGAATCTGTGTCATGTTGGCAGCCTCTCTACCCTTATACCAGTATTCGTCGGCAAGACCGCCCAAGGCGTGGCCCGACTCATGGCGCAAGACTTCTATGGAACTCTTATTCATGCTGAAGCAGATGAACGGGCTGCCTCCGCCTCCACCGTATTTCTCGGAATTGACGACGATGGGCACGAGGTCGTAGTCGGGCTTCACGTCATTCAGCACTTCATTCACCTTGCCCCATTTCGTGGGCCAGGGCATGCGGTCGACACCCGAGGTGCCAAAACAGGTACCAAAGATGTTGTCGATAGGGGCGTCGGGAGTCATGCCTGCACCGCTGACGTTCGACGGGGTCTTCACGTAGAAGACATTGAACATCGACTTATATTGGAGCAAAGGCGTCTTGTCGAAGAAATTATCATTTTGCTCTTTGACGAAATCGGCAAACTTGTCCAGCTCGTCTTCCGTGAAGCCGTCGCCAAGATAGACGATGTCGATGAACACCTTGCTGTCGCCCGCATAATGTAGTGTGTCTAAATGGTATTGGGCGCGGATGAGCATCGGAGCCAATAGCATCAGGCAGTAGAGTAATCGTCTTTTCATATTTAGTTTGTTGTTTGTAATCGTTTAATCACCTGTTGGCCGTTGCGGAACTCGACACACCGGACTCCATCGTCCAGCTGGATACGCAGGAACAGGTCGGCTTTGGGCAGCACGGTCACTTTATGCTCAAACCCCGATGTCCCAAGATACTCAATATCCCGCAGCAACGGGTTCTCCATGGTATGCCTGCTGATGACCGTACTGTCGGACGACAGCTGTACATAGTGGAGGCCGGAGAAATCGGTGCCGCTGTCGTTCAGGTTCAGATAACCGTCGACATATTTCTCGCTGCCTATGTCTATGTGGTAGGCAGCCGCCAGCGAGTCGTAGCTGATGGTTCCCGTCAGCAACAGGAGATGAGGCTCTCCTGGTGTCAGGACTGCTCTCGTGGTGTTTGCTGCAGGGCCTACCACGCTTTTTTTCGTGTGGCACCCGGCCATGATGATTCCTAAAAACAGGATCCAAAGGTATTTCATGATGCAAATATACAAATAATATCTGACACTTGCAAGTAAACGTTGATTCTCGTCACTTTCTCTGTTTCCTTCTTTTTTATATTATATAATAAGGTGTAAATATATGTATGTCTTGACCCATGTCAATTCTCCGTATAAATTTTTGTTAAATATGAAATTTTCCCTTGAAAAAGTTTGCCGGTTCGGAAAAAATGCGTACCTTTGCATCCGCTTTCAGGGAAGCCCCCTGACGAGCATTAAGGAAAGAGTTCTTTGAAAGATTTACATAAGACAGAGAAGTAGTAGTACAAGAAGCTTATCGGCGGAGCCTTTGAGGCATCCGCCGGGTAAAGAAAGCCTACCGTCGCATGGCGATGAGCCATGCATGATGTAACCAAGGTGCCTTTAACACTTCGAGACTATTCGGAT
>JAEEXN010000077.1 GCA_016291595.1 Prevotella sp. | reverse complement strand
GCCGCCGTACACCCAACGAGTGGATTGATAACTATGTCATTCTCGAGATTCGCGTACTGCTGAAAAACAGCACGAAAAGCATCAAAGAGATCTCCATGAACATGAATTTCCCCAATCAGAGCTTCCTCGGAAAGTTCTTTAAGGAGCATGTGGGTATGAGCCCGTCTGAGTATCGGAGAAACTAACGTTTGGGATACGATTGGAATCGTGTCCCCCGATAATATAAGGAGTTCAAGAAGTTGCAGAGAGTTCAATTAGTACCCAAATTGTTCTGCCACCTCACACAACTCGGTATACCAAGCTTCTCCGAAACGTTGGATAAGCGGTCCTTTCAGAAACTTATAAACAGGTATGTTCAGCTGTTCTCCCTTCAAAACGGCATCCTTACAAATGGCCCAACGATTATAGTTCAAACCAACGAGACCTCCGCCAAATACCTTCACGCGGATAGGATAGAGCGCACAACTCATCGGTTTGCACCACTTGCTCTTGCCTGCACGGTAAGCTTTCTCCAGTGCACAGATGCAGCATCCCGGCGGTAATCCTCCATCTGTTTCAGAGGTTGATTCCTGAGAAGTATAACACGTAAACACACAATTCTTCCCATGCACAATACTGGTCACCAAATCACCTTCCTGGTCAGTATAGGCCACACCTTGCTTGTCGATGACCGATTGTGCTGAGGCGGACAGGTCGCTCCAGACAATGTCCAGTGCATTCTCTATCTCACCCACCTCGTCCAAAGTAACGGGTGCTCCGGCATCACCCTCAACACAACAGACACCTTTGCATTTCTCCAAATCACAACAAAACTTCTCCGTAAAAATATCAGAAGAAACGAGCACGTCACCAATTTGTAAAATAGGAAGAATGGACATCATACTAATTATTTATCACGTTGAACCTTAAACAAAACTTACCACTGAATAGGAGTCTGGCCATGCGCTTGCAGATAGTCATTGCACCGCGAGAACTGATGCTGACCGAACCATCCGCCTCGATTTGCCGACAACGGAGAGGGATGGACAGACTCCAACACCAGATTTCGTTGTTTGTCAATCATATAACTCTTTCCTCGCGCATAGCCACCCCAAAGCATGTAGACCAAATGCTCACGGTGAGTGGCCAGTGCACGGATGGCAGCATCGGTAAATGTCTGCCAACCCAACCGTGAGTGCGAATTAGCCTGATGCGCCCGTACGGTCAGTGTGGCGTTGAGCAGCAACACTCCCTGCTCTGCCCATCGGGTCAGGTTTCCACTCATCGGCACAGGAGTCCCCAAATCGTTTTGTATCTCCTTGAAGATATTCTGCAGTGACGGAGGGAATGCCACACCATCCCAAACCGAGAAACTCAGTCCGTGAGCCTGTCCCGGCTCGTGATACGGGTCCTGGCCGATAATTACCACTTTCACCTTATCAAACGGGCATAGGTTGAAGGCATTGAATATCAGACGTCCCGGAGGATAGCATGTCGTTGTCTGATACTCCTGCCTCACCCATTCCGTCAACTGTGCGAAATACGGCTGCTCAAATTCTCCTTGTAGATACTGTTTCCACGATTCTTCAATCTGTACGTTCATGGCTGCCTGTCTGTTTGTTCTTGCAAAGATACGAAAAAAACAAGGAAGAAAGGAAGAAAAAGCCTGCTTTGTTATTTAAGCGGAAGTTTTTATATGACAAATGAGCACAGAACAAGAATAAATGCATTCTTATACAAAATAACCGCCTTGCTGAAATCAACAAGGCGGTTATGACCATCAATCATATCTATTTACATCTTAGAATCTGTATCCTAAGCCGACCATGAGCACATGTCCGTCACCGAACAGGCCAGGCTGATATTTGTACTCACCGGATAGGAAGTAGTTGCCACTGAGGTTGAACTGCAAGCCTGCACCCAGTTGGATGCCACTGTCCGTATCGTTTTCACCACCATCTAGGTCAGTATGCACAAAAGTGACGCCATATCCTACAATAGGATAGATTTTGAAATTCTCTGCAACATTAATCAAGTAGTGCACATTCAGTCCTAAGAGAATGTCCGACACATGATCCTGCATGGGATGGTAGTTTGCCTCAAGTTCCAAGCGCCATTTGTTTGCAAAATTGTACTGGCCGAAAGCACCGATACCAAAAGTAGTATTACTGTCCTTCTCTCCTAAGAACTCTATTTTCGAGAACGTTGCACCAGCGTGCACCCCGAGGGCAAAATCACCTTTTTCCTGAGCTTGTGCAGTCATGCTGAGCAAGACAACGCACATTGTGATAAACAACTTTTTCATAGATTCTTCAATATAATTATAAATGACAAAACAGTTACATACCACAAAAATACAACCAATATCCGAGAATTCCAAGTTTTATAATAAAAAAATAAGGTTATAATTGGTCATTTGCTCTACATACAAGTTATAATAACAAAACGATTGTAACAGAACTGAACCTAATACTAATAAAGGCCGGAGAATAAGCTCCAGCCTTTATTAGCTAATTATTCAAATCTCTGTACCTCGTATTTCTGTATGTATCCGTTCAAGATTTTCTCTATATCCTTAGCCGATGGACGGACCTCGTTGATATTGATAATATTTCCTTGATTATCAAAAACCATAAAACGCGGAATACCATTAATAGCAAAGGTATTGAAGAATTGACGTTGCAAGTCCTCTTCGATAAGATACTGTTCCCATTTATCCTCTTGTTTGGCGAGGAACTTTTTCCAGTTTTCACGATTCTTGTCTATGGAAAGACTGACAAACTTGATATTTGGATTATCCTTATATTTCTCCACCAATTTGGCAACGAACGGAATCTCTGCGCAGCACGGTCCGCACCAGGTGGCCCAGAAGTCGATGTAGGTGATCTTGCCACGCTTGATGACATCCCAGAATCTTACGGTGCGTCCCTCAGTGTCCTGCATCTCAAAGTCGGCAGCCTCGGTGCCTGGTCCCAGTTGTGAGAGTGTGGCATAAAGACGCTCGTTCTTTTTGAACGATTCGCTACGGCCAGACAGCCGACTGTAAATCTGCCATGACTCGCGCAGCCGGTCGCCGCCTCCCGATGTCATGGCACTGGTCATGATCTCATCGGCCAATACTTCCTGATTGTGTTTGTTGTTGATGTGGTCGCGTAGGTAAGTGAGAAAGCGCAGTGTGAGCGGATCGTTTTTGTCGTACAGCCGGTCGATGTCGTACATCACTTTGCTGAAAATCTCGTCCTGCGTTTTCTTTCCTTCATGGTCGGCAGTGATGTTTCGGTTCACGTCGATGCCATTCACGTAAGCTTTGAAGTCATCATCTTCCCAAGCGTCCAGTCCGCCACTCTCCATCACCCAGTCGTAACGGAACCGCAGACTAGGCAACAGATCGTCTATTTCCTGCGTGTGGGTATCGCGGAAAGCCTGGCTTGTGCCCTTCAGTTTGCTGTAGAGCAGGGCCTGGCGGTCTTTCACCTGTCCGAGAAACTGGCGATAGGTAGTGCGTTGTCCGTTTTTGTCGGTGGCATAGCAAGCAAAATACTTCGGTGTGTTCAGATAGTCACACTCCCGCTTGGTAGCACCCTTGAATTTTGCCGTAAGAACATATTGCGGTACGTCCGACTCGAATAGCCGGATTTTCCCTCGGTTGCCGCTGACGGAAACTCTCAGCGGTTTGCCCGGCATTAGATAGAGCGACACCAGCCCGCGGTCGTCGTTCAGATATTCCAGATAGAGTTTGGCATTTGTGGGAGCCTCCACCAGCGTCTGGTGCTCAAACGTTCCGTCAGCCTGCACGCTGATAGTATCAAAGTCCATCACTCCGTCTTTAATGAGCAGCAGGTATCCCGTACCCTCATAGCGGGGCACCTCGCCCCTGATTGTCACCACGTTGCCTGCCACAGCCATCATGGCCGAGGCTAGCAAAAATGCAACAGTAAAAGCATAAATCCGTCTCATATTTCTCAAATGTGCGTTATTTCAGTAAGAGCAAGTATTTAGTGGTTTTTGAAATATTCCTCTATTCTTTTGTTAAGGTCATCTCCATGCAGGTTACGCCCAATGATAGTTCCGTCTTTTGAGACGAGCAACGTGAAGGGAATGCCCTGAATATTGTAGATTAGTGAAGCGGCACATTGCCAACCTTTTAGGTCGGACATTTGCGGATAGTCGAGATGCATATCGCTGATGGCTTTCACCCATTTTTCTTTGTCGGTGTCGAACGAGACGCCCACAAGTCCCAGACCGCGACTTTTATAGTTGGCATAGATTTTTTTGATGTTTGGAATCTCTTGCCTGCAAGGAGCGCGGCAGGTGGGCAAAAGTACGCTTTTAAAGATGATACTTGTGTAAAGGAGACAGCTGTCATTACGCCAGACAATTGGATGGAATGGGTGGTTTGATGTGTACTGTGAAAGTCATTCTCTTTGCCTCTTGCTTTGGATTTGATACTGGTTTTGCTATCAGTTGGTTTGGATTTGAAAATAATGTGTATCTTTGTGATACGCTATAAGTCGCATCTGCTGCCCATTGAGGTAAAGACTGGCAACAATTCAAAGCTCCGCTCCCTGCATCAGTTTATGGAAGAGTCGCGTGAGAATATCGCCCTACGATTGTGGAACGGTCCGCTGTCCTCCGATGTCATCACCCGAACCGACGGTAGAGCATTCACTCTCTACAACATTCCGCTGTATTATGCAGGCCATTTGGACAATTGGCTTAATTCCCTAACTCCTTAACTTCTCTCGCTCGTGAAGTTCTTGCTAAAGCAAGCGGCAAAGCCGAGCGAATTGACAAATTCTGCGTAGCTGTCGGTAACTCACGGGTTGCATCGCATGGAGGGGTGGCTAAAAAAAAGGCTTGCCAGAATGGGGTAACCCGGCAAGCCTTTCAATCCAAAAAAGATCAACTCTTATATTTGCTTTATTATTCTCCAAAAAGTTCGGAGAGCTTGGCGTCAAGCTCGGCGGGATTGTCGAAGCGACCAATCATTGTGCCATCGGCTGCGACGAGGAATTTAGAGGGGATGTATGAGACGTTGTAGATGTCGTTCTGGTCAATCATCTTACCGTCTTCGCCTTTGAATTCACGGAGGATGTGATGGAAGGGTTCTATACCGTCCTTGATGATGGCTTTACGCCAGCCTTCCACGTTCTTGTTGTCGGAGGCGATGCAGAAGACTTCAAGTCCGCGGTCATGATACTTGTTGTAAATCTCTTTGATGTGTGGAAATGACTTGCGGCAGGGGACGCACCAGGTTGCCCAGAAGTCGACGAGGACGGGTTTACCCTTGAGTGAGCTGAGGGTGATTGTCTTGCCGGCAGGTGTGGTGCCTTGAAGCTCGGGAGCGGGTTGCCCGGGCTGGATGGCGGCGAGGCGATTGAGCTGATGTTTCACAAGGGTTGCGGCAGCCTGGACTTCGGGGTTCCAGCTTTCGTAGATTTCCTTGATCTGAGGATATGTGAGGTCCTGAGCCAGAACGTACATCACACCAAGGTTGTTGAATGAGGCTGGATGAGTCTTGACGAAATTCAACCGGGTGTGGAATACGCTATCGCGCATCGGTGTGAGTACAAAACGCTGCAAACTGTCGATGAGTGCGGGAGTTGTTGTTTCGTGGTTGCGGATAATGTCTTTGTAAGGGTCAGCCATACTGTAGATGCCTGCAATCACAGCGTCAAGAGAGTCAGACTCTACCGTGGAAGGTGAACCCGAGACGGGTGCTTTACTGTAATCATCGCCGCTGAGAGAGACTGTCATATCGGCGAGATCAAGCATAAAGCGGCGGATGCGGTTGTTGTCACGAGCATTCAGTTCGCCGGCATAGAGGTAAGCGTCGGTAGGATGGTTCAAAGTTCCGGAGAATGAGAATGAGCCATTAGCCACTGTGGCGGTATCCCTAATCATTGAGTCGTTGACCGAATAAGAGAGATAGAACTTTTCACCGTCGGCAGCGTCTGTCGTTCCGGAAAGGGTGAATTGGTTGGAAGGCTTGCTTGAAAAAGCATAAAGCAAACCGAGAGAGAGGAATCCGATTAATTTAATAATTTTCATAACTTTTGATAATTAGAAATTCTGTTTAACCAAACTGTTGATAGAAGTCACAGAAGTGGGGAAGGGGAAAATCCAGAGGGTGGATTCTGGAGTGATGGTGTAGGTCTTGCCATCAATGGTGTGAGAATAGTTCTGTTTGTAGTCGGGGAGCTGATTCCAGCGTTTGCGCTGCACGAAGTTATAGAACGTGTAGGCACATTCACCGTGAGAAATCTGCTTCAGCTTGGCGATAGCAGTAGCCTTGTCGTTGATGCCAGTGCCTTTGAGGGGATGATAATCAGCAGGGCGGAAACGCTTCTCACGGATAGTGTCAAGATAGCCCATCGCCTCGTCGAACTGACCGCGCTCAATGGCATCCTCAGCAAGGATCAGATACATGTGGGTAGACTTGGGTCCAACGGGGTTCCAACAGTCGGTACCAACACAGACAGCCTTGCCTTCGATACCGAGATTTCCTTTGCAATAACCACCTACCTCATCCCACTGGTGAGTCATATCATAATCAGGTATCGCAGTCAGAGAAAGGTAGCCCGGTTCAAATGCAGCCATACATTCGGGGAGCAGAACGTTCATGTCAAAGAAATCGTAGGAGCAGAAATAATCCTCCTTCATGCCAAGCATCGGGCGAATGATACCTTTTCCCATACCATAAACGGCAGGGCCAATGAGCGTGTTGTAATCCTCGATGGTGCTATTGTATTTCAAGGCCTCACGTGCAGCATCTGCAGCCTCCGAGAGACGGTGCATAGCAGCGAGAGTCCATGCCTTAACAGCATATAGCATAGGTTTACCCATACGCATGGTGTTGACCGGTTCGGCAGGAAGTCCATCAATCTCAATGGCTTTGTTGCAGTCAGCAAGGATATCGTCGTAAACCTCCTGCAGGGAGCGCTGAGGCTGGTTCTTGATAATGTCGTCGGTTTCCTTGAAATATATGATAGATGGGGTTTCAGCAGCATAAGATGAATTATAAGCCTTAGCGAACTTCTGGACAGCAAGGAAATGAGCGAAGGCCCGGAGAGTGAGGGCCTCGCATTTAATCTTGCGCTTATGGTCTTCCTCGCCCTGAGCCTTGTCAACAAGCTGGAGGATAGGATTGGCAACCTTACCGATAATCATGTATGCACCGGTGTAGGTGTAGTCTATATTGACGAGGTTTGGCAGCTCTTTATCATGACCTACCTCATCATAAGTCCAATAAATGGTATTTGCTGATTTGTAGGGTAATGAGAGCTGATAAGGTACAGATGAGCTTGTGAATACGATATCACTACCGATTGCACGGACATCGTTCATCATCATGAAATACTGGTAATAATCATTGAGCAGCATCTCAAGCTGGGCACTTGTCTCAAGGAGGTTCATACCCTTAGGCTGGATGTCGGTGTACTCGGAACATGATGTAATCAACATAGAGACTCCGATAGCAGCCGACGAAAGTAATTTATATATGTTCATAATAGTCAATTATATGTTAATGTTAAGACCAAAAACGTAAGAAGACGGGGTGCGGATGCCTAATGTCTCGGGATCTACGCCAAGATTATTCTTAGTCCAAATGGCTTTTGGATTATTGATCTGGAAACGGAAAGTGCAGTGGTTGATACCGAAGCGGCGGAGCCAGTTTTCGGGAATGTCGTAACCAAAGACGATATTGCGTATTTTCAGGAAGTCGGCGTCGTGAACAGAGGTGTTGCTATATTCGGTCTCATCGCTTAGCATATTGGAGCCATACTGACCGATACCAGGAGTGTTGGTAGGATTTTCAGGAGTCCAGGCGTTGAGGAAATATGAGGCAATTGCGGTGTTGGGGACATCAAAAGTCTCATTCTCACAAAGGGCACGCATCTTATGACCACCATAATAAGCCATCAAGAGACTGAAGCTGAAACCACGCCAACGGAGAGAGTTGTCCATGCTGACAATCACCTTAGGATCGGTCTGACCGGAGTATTCAAGGACATCCACGGTGTTACGGGAAACAGAGCGCTGAGGATTTCCATCTTCGTCAAACCAAGTGGTCATACCTTCACGGCCAGTGTCGGAGCTAATGCCTGCAAAACGATAGCTCCACAAAGCGCTTGCGGGATATCCGCTGACAAAAGGAGTACGAATCAATTCAGTGGCAGTCTTGGCTGCATTCTGTACCTTGGTGACCTCATTCTT
Source organism: Prevotella sp. (assembly GCA_016291595.1). Classification (GTDB taxonomy): domain Bacteria; phylum Bacteroidota; class Bacteroidia; order Bacteroidales; family Bacteroidaceae; genus Prevotella. The sequence goes on along the minus strand of JAEEXN010000077.1, from coordinate 6,703 downwards.
ATTATGAGTGAAAGTCAAAGAGGTAGACCATGAGAAATCCTTGCGGTCGGATGGCTTGAACCAGTCATATGAAAGCGCGATTTCAACACCTCGGTTGCGCATAGAGGCAACGTTTGCAAACATGGAAGCGAAACCGGTAGAGGGGTCAAGCATCTGATTGTTGAAAACGTCTTTGCTGACCTTATTATAGTAATCAATATTACCACGCAGACGATAATTGAAAAGGCTGAAATCAACACCGATATTGGTGGTACGTGCCTGTTCCCAACGTAGGTTAGGGTTGGCTGGACTGCTTATAGTACCAAGTGGAAGCTGAGTGAATGGATTATTACCCTGTGTTGTAGCCACCATATAGCTTGACGCACCCTGATAGATGTTACCGGTGACACCGTAGCTTGCGCGGAGCTTAAGGAAGCTGAGCCAAGTGAAATCGTGCATAAATGATTCCTTGTGGAGGTTCCAACCACCACCTACAGACCAGAGGGGTTTGCCACGGAACTTGGTGTTAAGACCGTAAACGTCGGCATAGTCCTTACGATAAGAACCGAAGATGTTGTAACGTTCATCGTAGGTATAAGTAAGGTTGGCATATCCTGATGCGTAGCGGTGACGTTGTTCGACGACAATGCCCATGCCATTTTCAAAATAAGGCTGGTAAACGAATTGGTAAGCGCTATAGCCGCGACCTTCCATCATATAACTGCTATTGTAACGCCATTCTCTTCCACCGAGAGTACCGAAGTCAACGGTGTGGGTAGAGCTGTTCTGAAGCTGCTCGTCGTAACCGAGGACTAGAGACTTGGTGCCATTCAACTTGGTTTCACGGAATTCAAGACCAGCGATTGCAACAACGTCGTGTTTCTTAAAGAAAGTGTTGGAGTAATTCAACTGACCGCGGAGGGTGTAATATTTGCCCTTGGTGTTTGTGGTCTGAAGCATACCGCCGTTTTCTGGGGTGTTGTATTTCACACGGCCAGCAGCATCAACTGTGGTATAAGCATTGCGAATGACACGAGAGGTAAGACTCTTTTCGTTGGCATGAGTCTGTTCCTCAACGTTATCAATCTCATAGCTGAACATTGCGTTGGCGGTAAGTCCTTTGATGATACGGAACTCGAGGTCGGCCATATAGCGCATGTTCTGGCGAGTGTTGGTCTTGACATTGTTCTTTAACTCGCTCACCGGGTCGGTGCCGAGGTCGTGGAATCCATTGGGGACATCCCAATATTCGTTACCGGTGAACCAGTAATAGGTTTTGCGGATGGATCCATCCTCATTATAGAAAGGCATGTAGGCAGGGAGAGTCCATGGGTCAAAGCTACCACGGTAATTAGCATTGTATCCAAGAGATTTCTGATCAGAATAAAGGCCGTTTACACTGACGGTAGCTTTTAGCCATTTGGCAAGTTCAAAAGAACCTTTGTAGTACGCGGTGAGCCAGTCAAGGTCATTGTTGATCAACTCGGCATTATCATGTTTGTAATTGACAACTAGATTATTGCTCGAAACATCGGAGCTGTTGCGGAGAGCGAGGTTATATTGCTGAAGGAGACGTGTGTGGTAAACATTGTCAGCAAAATCGCGGGCATAATTATTGGTACGGTATTTGGCAAGGCGGCTGTCAAGCTCCTGACGGGAAATTTTGCCACTGGCGAACTGATAATAGTCATAGTAAATAGGTGTCACCTGACTACCTTCGGTGATGGACTTTTTCATGTTGTCCAACGCATTGTCGCGAGTGAGGTAATACTCCATATATTTTGCCTCTGTATCGACCTGTTGGGCCGGAGTCATATAGAAGTTGTCGGCATAGTCCATGTTTTTATTCTCGTAAACGGTAAGGTTTGCGGAGAAGTCAATGTCAACTTTGCCTTTTTTTGTGGCGTTTTTGGTGGTGACGACAATGATGCCGTTGGCGGCGCGGGCACCGTAAATTGCGGCTGCAGCTGCGTCTTTGAGGACGTTAACTGACTGGATGTCGTAGGGGTTGAGGTCTTCGATGGCGCCTTCGATGGGGACTCCATCAACGACGAGGAGAGGGGCAGTGTTGCCGTGGAGGGTTCCGACACCACGGATGATGGGTTTGCCGCCATAGGTGGAGAGTCCGGCTACGCGGCCTTCGAGGTTGTCAAGGACGTTGGTGGTGTAGCGTTCGTTGAGTTTGGCGGATGAGATTGTGGTTACTGAACCGATCATTTTCTCTTTTTTGACTTCCTGATAGCCTGTTACCACAACTTCATCCAAACGACTGTCACTGCGCATCACCACATCACGGGTAACCTCTTTTGTTCCCTGCGGAATACTCGCATATGCCGTTTCCATACCCACGTAGGTATATTTCAGCACGGTCTGCTCCACAGGAATGGGGAAGGTATAGAAACCCTCGGCATCGGTAATCGTACATACACGTCCCTCACCAATGCAAACAGGTACGCCGACGAGCGGTTCTCCGTTGTCATCTCTAACATAGCCTTTTACAGTACGAGTACGCCCACTGACCTTCTGCTTGCTGGCAAACACCTGGATGAAGCGGCCGTTCATCTCATACTGAAGACTGGTATTCCTGAGCAGTTGTCTCACAGCCTCCTCTGCAGAGGCATTCTTGATGTTAGCTGTTACGGTGTAAGGAGCCACATCCTCCATGGCATACTGCAGACGGTAGTAGTCCGACTGCCGTTCAACAGTCATCAGTGCCTTCTGCAACTTCTCGTTACTACATTTGTAGGTAATTGTTTTTCCTTTACCCGTCTGTGCGCCGACCGGCAACAGGAAACACATACAGATGAACAAGACTGTCAGTCTTATCCAATCCGTCATCAGGTTCTTTGACTTTTCTTTCTTCATAAAAACGATTGTTAGGTTTTTATTGAGAATACAACATCGTTACTGTTTCGGTACCTCCTCACCCCACTATTTTTTAATAAATGTGTGTAATAATTTCTTAAGAGCGATACATTAATACCATATCGACTGAAGTCGACAAGTTTGCTGACTAAAAATAATCGATAAATCAAGTAACTATAGACATCAGTGATATTAGCCATTGATGTCTCAAATATATACAATCAGAAGTTTAGGCAATACTTCTTTCCCTGAGAAAAGACAACTACTCCACGACAATATTATTACCTTGCAACGTCACTTTCACTTTGCGCAGGCTGTTCAAGCTCGACAAAGCCTCTTCGATAGTACCCTCACGCAAGGCAGAGAAGTGTACTTTATGGTTCATGGCACTAGCATTACGGAAGATAACACCTAAATTGTACCAACGCCCTAATTCACGCAAAACCGTAACGAGCGACTTATCATTGAAATAGAAGAAACCGTCTTTCCACTGCACGACATCATAGACATCCACTTCTGCCACATGAATATGGCCTTCCTTGTCATACCATGCATCCTGACCAGGAGTCAAGCGTGTATCACCCACTGCCACACTGCCTTTCACCAACGTCACATGGGCAGCCTCGTTAGAATAACTCTTCAGGTTAAACTCGGTGCCCAGCACCCGTACTTCCATCTGGTCGGTGCTGACGACAAAAGGAGATTTCTCGTTACGAGCCACCTTAAAATACGCCTCACCCAGTAGTTTTACCCGCCGCTCTTTACCCTGGAAGTTGGTAGGAAACTCGATCTTACTCTCCGCATTCAACCATACCTCAGACCCATCAGCAAGAATTACCTTATAGTCCATGCCACGTGGTGTTGACAGTCGCTGCATCTTTTGGCTAAGGGTTGAGAGTTTGGAGTTAAGGGCATTATTCGTTGATGAAGGATAGAAAGAGATAGAGTCGCGCTGGGTGACATCAACAGCCTTGGCGCCTTCTCCCTGTAAAGCCACCCGCTGAGGATTCTCATCATATACCATCGCCACCTCGCCTAGCTCGGAGGTATTCACCGCCTGATTAGGAAATAGCTGATGACGGAACGTAAAGATAATCAAGAACATGGCTGCAGCTCCCACTAAAGCAGAGACATACAGATGCCACAAGGGACGACGAGGTGCAGAAATAGATGGCTCCTCGTGTACCACAGCAGGTTCCTCAGAGAATTTCTTCTCACTGAATGCCTTCCACTCCTCATCCACATCGGGGTGATGAGCGTTGTTAAGACGGTGATTGAGTTTTATCAGATCACCCATCTGCTGTTCATCCATGTTCTTTATCTCGTTCATAATTGTTCATTAATAGTGGCAATAGTCGCAAAACGCCTACATTGATAATACAAGCATCAAAAGTGTTCGGTACCCCTCAAAAGAGGATTTATTTCCGAAAGCCTCACGGAATATCTTCAAAGCTCCACTTACATATTTGTGTACCATTCCTGGCGTAGTGCCCATGATCTCGGCCAGTTCATCATATTTCTTGCCTTCCAGATAATGTTGCTCGATAACAAAACGCATCTTGGCATTCATCCTTTCGAGCACCTTGGAGACAACAGCCATACGCTCTTCCAACATGTCGGGCGTATCGCCAATGATGTATTCTTTATTGGCAATCATCTCATCGATAGCCTTCCGCTCCACGGCTTGATGGCGCAGATAGTTTACACAGCGGTTTTTGATGGCCCTTCCGAGATAATAATCAACCGTATTAGGTTGCAACACAGTATTATTATCCCATAGGTCGCTGAACAGATCGGCAACGATATCCTTAGCTACATCCTCATCTTCCACCCAACCGAGCGCATAGCGGAACAGTCGCAAATAATGATTGCGATAAATCTGTTCGAAGGCGTGCTGTCTCGTTTCTTCCATGAGCGATGAGGATTGGAGAGAAAACAAAATGAGTCAGATGACTTGACATCACCTGACTCATTACTTATGTATTATCGGTTATCCGAGATGAGGCACTCACCGGTCATATCGGCGGGCTGCTCCAGTCCCATGATGTGGAGGATGGAAGGAGCCACGTCGGCCAGACGACCGTCTTTCACTGTTGCCGAATTGTTGTTGGTGACATAGATAAACGGTACGGGGTTCAGCGAGTGGGCCGTGTTAGGCGTGCCGTCGGGGTTGATGGCATTGTCGGCATTACCGTGGTCGGCAATGATGATGGCCTCATAATCGTTCTTCTTGGCAGTCTCGATGACCTCGCGCACGCAGTTGTCGACGGCCCATACGGCCTTGGCAATGGCATTGTAGACACCCGTATGGCCCACCATGTCGCCGTTGGCGAAGTTCACCACGATGAAGTCGTACTCCTGAGTGTTGATGGCACCCACCAGCTTGTCTTTCACCTCATAGGCCGACATCTCGGGCTTCAGGTCGTAGGTAGCCACCTTCGGACTGGGCACCAGGATGCGGTCCTCGCCCTCGAAGGGAGCCTCGCGTCCGCCGTTGAAGAAGAAGGTGACGTGGGCATATTTCTCGGTCTCGGCGGTGTGCAGCTGGCGCTTGCCCTGACGCGAGAGATACTCGCCCAGTGTGTCCTCCACATTCTCTTTCGGGAAGAGGATGTGCACGCCAGTGAACGAGGCGTCGTAGGGAGTCATGCAATAGTATTGCAGGCCGGGGATGGTCTGCATGCCCTGCTCGGGCATATCCTGCTGGGTGAGCACGATGGTGAGCTCCTTGGCACGGTCGTTGCGGAAATTGATGAAGATGACGACATCACCCTCTTCAATGCAACCATTGACACTGGCATTGTGGATGGGCTTGATGAACTCGTCAGTCACACCCTCGTCATAAGACTCCTGCATGGCCTGTACCATATCGGTGGCCTGCTTGCCAGTACCCTTGACAATGAGGTCGTAGCCTTCCTTCACACGCTCCCAGCGCTTGTCACGGTCCATAGCATAGAAACGGCCTACGATGCTGGCGATAGCAGCGTCGTTAGCTGCACAGACATCAGTTACCTGTTGTATAAAACCCTTACCGGAACGGGGGTCAGTATCGCGGCCATCCATGAAGCAGTGAACAAAAGTCTGGTTCTTCAGACCATAGTGCTTACCCACCTCGATGAGCTTGAACAGATGATCGAGAGAAGAGTGTACACCACCATCCGAGCAGAGGCCCATCAGGTGTACACTCTTTCTACACGACGCTTTCCGTTCTGGATCGCTCGGATTACGAGGTTTTATTGACGGTGTGACAACTGAAGATTTGATATACGAAACTGTAGGTGGGTGTTTTGAGGTGTATAACGAATTGGGGCCAGGTCTTCTTGAGAGTGTTTATGAGAAGGCCTTGATTGCAGAACTAGAACTACGAGGTTTGTGTGTGGAGTCACAGGTTCCAGTGAATATTATGTATAAGGGTGTTGCTGTTGGTACTGAGTTGAGATTGGACATTATTGTTGAAGACAAGTTAATAGTCGAATTAAAATCAGTGGAGGCATTGCAGCCTGTTCATTTCAAACAATTAAGAACGTATATGAAGTTACTCGAAAAACCTGCAGGTTTGTTGGTCAATTTTGATGTTGGTGACTTCAAACATGGTTATAGAGTATTAAGGAAATAATTATTTTCATCCACGAATCTTACTGATTAAGGGATAATATAATCCGTGTAATCCTCGCGATCCTTGGAGACATAAAATGCGTATTCCATGAATATTATGATAATATTTGGAATACTTGGAAATAAACATAAAAGATATGAACACATCTAAGAATAATGGTAAATTAAAGGTGCTGATTTTTGTCGGCTCACGGCCGGGGTTTAGCCGACTGGCGGCAGTTATTAATAAGTGTCGTAAATACTT
>JAEEXN010000009.1 GCA_016291595.1 Prevotella sp. | reverse complement strand
ATCGCTGATATGCAGGATTCTGGTATCATCCTCTCTGTCAACAGCGATCCCGATGCGCCTATCAACCGCATCGCCGACTATGTCATCGTAGGCACCGTTGAGGAAGTTGTGCCCAAATTAATTAAGTATTACAAACAGAATAGTAAGTAAAAATTGGAGTTAAGTAGTTAAAGTAGTTAAGTAGTTAAAGTAGTTAAGTAGTTAAGCCATTACCTCATGACGAATAACTTTCACGGTATAGTAGCATGGCAGAAAGCACACGAGTTTGTGCTGATGGTTTATAGGGAGACGAAGAACTTTCCTGATTTCGAGAAATTTGGTCTTTGCTCTCAGTTCCAACGTGCAGCAGTTTCTATACCTGCCAATATCGCTGAAGGTTATAAGAAAATGAGTAAAGCTGATAAATTACGTTTTTACAACATTGCCCAAGGCAGTTTGGAGGAGTGCAGATATTATGTCTTGCTTTCTAAGGATCTTGGTTATATCAATGAAGATAATTACAATCTTCTTTTTAATGCAGTGGAAGAAACCAGTAAATTATTAAACGGTTATTGCAAAGGCGTTATGACTAATGATTATAGCAAAACCCTATAGCAGACATTTGGCTTAACTACTTAACTACATAACCACTCTCTACAAAAAACAAAAGATTATGGCAAACTATTATAGCGATCATCCTGAGATCGGGTTCTATCTGAACCATCCGTTAATGGCTCGTATCGTTGAGCTGAAAGAAAAGGGTTTCGCTGATGCGAAAGAATATGACTATGCTCCCGTCGACCTGGGCGATGCCATCGAGAACTACAAGCAGATTCTCGACATCACTGGCGACGTGGCTGCCAACATCATCGAGCCAAACTCTGAGAGCGTTGACCTGGAAGGTCCGCACCTCGAGAACGGCCGTATGATCTACGCATCTAAGACTTACGAGAACCTCGACGCCACCCGCAAGGCTGGTCTGTGGGGTGTCTCCATGCCTCGCCGTTATGGCGGTCTGAACCTGCCCAACGCTGTGTTCTCTATGCTCTCTGAGATGATTTCGGCTGCCGATGCCGGTTTCCAGAACATCTGGAGCCTGCAGTCGTGTATCGATACGCTCTATGAGTTCGGCAGCGAGGAGCAGCGCCAGAAGTATATACCCCGCGTCTGCGCCGGTGAGGGTATGTCGATGGACCTGACAGAGCCTGATGCCGGTTCCGACCTGCAGCGCGTCATGCTGAAGGCCACCTTCGACGAAAAGGAGAACTGCTGGCGCCTGAACGGTGTGAAGCGCTTCATCACCAACGGCGACAGCGACATCCACCTCGTGCTGGCCCGCTCTGAGGGGGGCACGAAGGACGGCCGCGGTCTGTCGATGTTCATCTACGACAAGCGTCAGGGCGGCGTGAACGTTCGTCACATCGAGCACAAGCTCGGTATCCACGGCTCACCCACCTGCGAGCTGACCTATAAGAACGCCAAGGCAGAGCTTTGCGGCTCGACCCGTCTCGGCCTCATCAAGTATGTGATGGCCCTGATGAACGGTGCCCGTCTCGGTATCGCTGCACAGTCGGTAGGTGTCGAGCAGGAGGCTTACAACGAAGGTCTGGCCTACGCCCGCGAGCGTCAGCAGTTTGGCGACAAGATCATCAACTTCCCCGCCGTCTATGATATGCTGAGCCGCATGAAGGCCAAGCTCGACGCCGGCCGCTCGCTGCTCTACGAGACAGCCTGCTACGTCGACATCTACAAGTGCCTGGAGGACATCGAGCGCGACCGCAAGCTCACGCCCGAGGAGAAGCAGGAAATGAAGAAGTACCAGCGCCTGGCTGATGCCTTCACGCCGCTGGCCAAGGGTATGAACTCTGAGTACGCCAACCAGAATGCCTACGATGCCATCTCTATCCACGGCGGTTCGGGCTTCATCATGGAGTACAAGAGCCAGCGCCTCTATCGCGACGCCCGCATCTTCTCTATCTACGAGGGTACCACACAGCTGCAGGTGGTGGCAGCTATCCGCTACATCACCAACGGCACCATGCTGAACAATATTAAGGATATGTTGGACAAGCTGGAGGTAAGCGACAGTCTGGCAGCTCTCAAGGCCCGCGTGGAGAAGCTTATTCCTGTTTATGAGGAGGCTCTCGCCAACGTGAAAGCCCTCGAGAATCAGGACGCTCAGGATTTCCTGGCCCGTCGTCTGTACGATATGACTGCCGAGTTGGTGATGTCGCTGCTGATTCTTCGCGACGCCAGCAAGGCTCCTGAGCTCTTCGAGAAGTCAGCCAACGTATATGTACGCATGACTGAGGAGGATGTATTCGGTAAGAGCGCTTACATCAAGGCCTTCCAGGTTTCTGACCTTGACAACTTCAAGGCCGCTGAACCTGTTGCAGAAGCATAACATCTTTGATATATTTTAAATAATGGAGTCCGATGGGTCGAGAGATTCATCGGGCTTTTTTTGTTGCGCTACTCCTGCTGACCCATGCTATAGAGCTTAGCCATCAACGCTCCGCTGATGTTATGCCACACGCTGAAGACGGCGCCAGGAATGGTGGCAAGGGGAAAGGCGGCAAAGTGCAGGGTTGCCAGTCCGGAGGCCAGTCCGCTGTTCTGCATGCCTACCTCAATGGAGATAGCCGTGCGCTTGGCGTGAGAAAGGCCTAACATCCTGCCAATACCATAGCCAACGGCCAGTCCGCCAAGATTGTGCAACACAACGACAAGCACGACAAGCAAGCCGCCTGTGAGCAGTTTCGAGGCATTGTGGGCGACGATGATAGACACCAGCAGGGCTATCATCACCGACGAGAATGCCGGCAAATAGGCAACAACACGGCGCGTAAAAGCGGGCAGATATTTCTGAATGATAAAGCCTGCCAAGATGGGAGCAATCACCACATAGAGAATGGACAAGAGCATTCCCCACGCATCGACATCGACAAATGTGCCTGCCAGCAACCAGGTGAGCAACGGGGTGAGCACCGGCGCAAGCACAGTTGATGTTGCCGTCATACCTACCGACAACGCCAAATCGCCTTTCGCCAGATAAGTGATGACATTCGATGCCGTTCCTCCCGGACAACATCCTACCAGAATGACACCCAGCGCCAAGTCGGCTGGCAATCCGAACAGCCACGTAAGCAGCCATGCCAGCAAGGGCATGACCGTGAACTGTGCCAGACAACCGGTAAGCACGTCCTTCGGACGACTGAAGACGATGCGGAAATCACGCGGGTTAAGCGTCAAGCCCATGCCAAACATAATCAAACCGAGCATCGGATTGATGACCCACGTCCCTACCCTCGACAGATAAGAAGGGAAAAACAAGGAGAATACGGCCAGCAACAACACCAGCGCGCCCATCCATCGGGCAATGAAATCGCATATCTTTTTCATTGCGGGCAAAGTTACAATTTTTTCCACAATCACGCAAGTTTTTAAAATATTCATTGCCAAGAGATAACAACGTTTCAAGTTTTTTCGTATATTTGCAGAACAAACAAAGTATCTTTACAAATATGAACCAAATAGAACGAATCCGGCAGATGGAGCAGATGCTCGACCAGGCGGCTGCGGCTGCATCACAGCTGGAGGCTGCCCTCGACCAATACGAGCAGGCACAAGAGGCTGTCAGGCAGCTCTCCGCCTACTATGGAAGCGAGGATTGGAAGAAAGACTATGCAGACGATGAGGCGGGCTTGTTGCCGTCAGACCTGAAACGGGGCGTATTGTCGGAAGACGCGGCGTGGAACGTGCTTGCAGATTGCCGCCAGTTGAATATCCGAATGCTGGAGATGGTGGCAAAGATTCTCCAACAAACCTAACCGATGATTCCAAAAAAATAAAAGACGTATCTCATCAAACCTAAACACAAAAACCTTTATCAACCATGAGAAGAAAACTCTTTACGATACTGCTACTGATGATTTCGGCCATTGCCGGCGCACAGACCATTCCGGTGATGGAAACTGGCGGACAACAAATGCCGGACGAATGGATAGACCAGGACACAGGGCACCGGGTCATCAAACTGACTCGGCGTGCCGGGCGCAATTCCAGTTTTTATTTCCACAACAACCCGTTTATCGGCAACGAGATGGTTTTCCGCGGCGGCGACAAAGTCTTTGAGGGCAACGACATGCTGCACAACTCAGGGCCCGCAGACCGTATCCAGATGTATGCGGTTGACCTGCAGACGCTGAAGATACGCCAACTGACCAACGAGCCGTTCAATGTAGGTACCGAAATTGTATGTCCCAAGACCCACGAGATATTCTACCAGCATGGCGACACGGTATATGCCTTGAATACGGATAACCTCAAACGGCGTACTATCACCATCATGCCACCGGCTCTCAGGGGCGGCATCATCACGGTGAACGCCGACGGAACGATGCTCGCCGGTAAACTGGACGACCCGAAAGAAAGGGAAATCCTGCGCAACCATCCCAAGAAGAGCGAGTTCTTCAACCTTATCTTCAATGCCCGGCTGAAGAAAACCATCTTCACTATCGACACGCGTGTGGGCACGATCGACACTATTTATAGCGAAAATGCCTGGCTCAACCACCTGCAATTCTCGCCTACCGACCCTACCCTGCTGATGTTCTGCCACGAAGGCCCCTGGCATGAGGTGGACCGAATCTGGACCATTGATGTGGTCAAGCGCGGCAAGCCGCAACTCATCCACAAACGAACCATGTACCGCGAGATAGCTGGTCATGAGTGGTGGGGCGCCGATGGCAAGCATATATACTTCGACTTACAGAAGCCCCGTGGTGAGACATTCTTCGTAGGGAAAACCAATGTCTATACAGGTGTGGAGCAGGATTATGAACTGAAACGGCACGAGTGGTCCGTACACTTCGTCTCCTCGTGGGACGAGAAAATCATGGCTGGCGACGGAGGCTCCAAGACTTCAGTTGCCCACTCTCCGGAAGGACAATGGATTTATAAGTTCGAATACGACGGGCCCAGGCTGAAGAGTACACGGCTGGTGAATCTGAAGAACCACAACTACAACCTGGAGCCCAACATTCATTTTTCGCCCGACCAGCGCTGGATTATCTTCCGGGCTAATTTCGAGGGTACAGAGAATGTCTATGCCGTAGAACTATAGACCCGTCACACCCGAGACTCTCTATGGGTGAGTCTTAGCGATACGGGCAACCAATTGAAAAACAATAACATCAAGTATATTTACTGACATGAAAAGCTTTCAATCAAAACCGTGGATGCTTCCACAGCCTGTGCTGATTATCGGCACCTACGACGCAAATGGTAAGGCTAATGCCATGAATGCCGCCTGGGGCGGAACATGGGATATGCACGAGATTATGATTTCGCTGGGCTCTCACCAGACCACCGACAATCTGGCTGTCAACGGGGAGTTTACCGTTGCCTTCGCCACCACAGAGGCCCTTGTTGCCGCCGACTATGTAGGTATAGCCAGCGGCCGTAACACTCCCGATAAAATGGAACGCACAAAATGGACCATCGAGAAGGCTCCCAACGTGAACGCGCCGCTGTTCAAGGAATTGCCCATGACCATGGAATGCCGCGTGAAAGAGAAAATCGACGAGTCGGAAACAGGCTACTATCTGCTTGCAGAAGTGGTGAATGTGCTTTGCGACGAGCAGTATCTGGCCGACGATGGTCTGCCTGATGTGGAGCGGATGAATATCATCACCTTCGACCCTGTCCATCATAGCTACATCCAGTTGGGTAAGACTGTCGGGAAGGCTTTCGCCGATGGAAAGCTACTGAAGTAGGCCCTGACCGCCTCACAGGAAATCAAAGCAGGCCCCTTCTGCTGGGGTATTGTATCACCATAACCACAATTACATATGGAACAACATTCAATCTATGAGATTTGCGGCATTCTAGCCAGCATCTCCATGGTACTGGGTTATCTGCCTCAGGCCATTCAGACCATGCGCACACGCAACACCGAAGGCATTGCATTGCCGACGTTCCTCATGATGACTATCGGAGGATTCTGCTTTATGTTGCAAGGATTATTGCACAAGCCGGAGATTATTTGGTCATTGTTCATCACCAACTTCATCACAACTATTTGCAGCAGCATCGTTTTTGGCATCAAGATGTACAACGACTATTTCAAAAAGAAAGAATAACGCGAAAACTCTGACTCTGCTAAACCGAAAGAACATGAGAAACAAAAGACGCTTCAGGCTCATTCTGGTACTGATGGCTGTTCTGATGCCTAACCAGGTGTCAGCGCAGTTTCGTATGCAGGTCCGCAAAAACATTCCGTTAGACTCCATCCGGCTGAGCGACCCGGCCATCCTCGCCGACCCAAAGACCAACATGTACTACATGACAGGCACGGGAGGACTGATGTGGCGCAGCCAGAACTTGAGGCTTTGGGAAGGTCCTTACCGCGTCACCGAGTTCAAGGAAGACTCTTGGATGGGACCGAGACCGATGATATGGGCTGCCGAACTGCATCAGGTGGACGGCAAATACTACTATTTCGCAACATTTACCAATCGTGATGTGCTCATCGGAACATACCGGGGCAACACGATAGAGCGACGGGCAAGTCAGGTGTTGGTGGCCGACAATCCGATGGGACCCTACCGGGCATTTGGCGACGCTACCTATCTTCCTGCCGACCGCCCTACCCTCGACGGCACTTTCTGGCGCGACCTTGACGGAAAGCCCTATATGGTCTTTTGTGGTGAGTGGTTGCAAAACTGGAATGGAACCATCGAGAAGATTGAGTTGAAATCCGATTTGAGCGGTACTGTGGGACAACCGAAAGTGCTGTTCCGCGCCAGCGACTCACCATGGAGCCGTGAGAAAGACGAGAATGGCAACACCACATGGAACAAAGTGACCGACGGACCATGGCTTTTCCGTACTTCAACGGGCCGCTTGGGCATGCTCTGGACATCATGGGTATACGATGTCTACACGCAAGGAGTGGCCTACTCTGCCAGTGGAACGCTCGACGGACCGTGGATTCAGGAGCCAGAGCCTGTCACCCCGCCAGGTTTCGGACACAGTATGCTGTTCAAGACGTTTGAGGGCCAGTGGCTCATGTCTGTTCACCTCCATCAGAAAAATGACCGGGGCCACACCATCCGCATTCCTCATTTGTTCAAGGTGAGCCTTGAGGGCGAACGCCTGACGGTAGAGGGTGAGTTTAAACCATAGTTGACAGACGACTCATCAGCAAAGACATGAAGGACTATCCCGACACAATGACACCCGAACAGGCACGCACTTTTCAAGAAGGAGTGTTGAATATCGTGGCACAAATACCACGGGGGAAGGTGACTACCTATGGCATTATTGCGGCATGGGCTGGGTGGCCGAGTCATGCACGCATGGTTGGGCGCACGCTTCGCTACTCACCCGAGGCCCATTCGCTGCCTTGTCACCGTGTTGTAAACGTGTCGGGGCGCACGGCTCCGGGATGGAGTGCCCAGCGAACACTGTTGGAAAAGGAAGGTGTGCGGTTCAAGCCCAACTGTCATGTGGACATGAAACGCCACCTCTGGGAGCCGGAGATGAACTTGTGAAATAAGAAAAAGTATGGCGTTACACAACGAATTCGGAAAATGGGGAGAGGACTTCGCCGCAGCTTTCCTCCGTGAACAGGGATATGTCATTCTCGAACGCGACTGGCATTCGGGGCATCGTGACATTGACATAGTGGCCGTCGACGGCCAGACCATTGTTTTTGTCGAGGTAAAGACCAGACGCAACCGCATGTATGCCGAGCCTGAAGAAGCCGTTGACGATGAGAAAATGCGCAATCTGAGGCAGGCAATGAACCACTACGTAAAGTCGCACCACCTCGAAAAGGACGTCCGGTTGGACATCGTTACCGTAACAGGCGACATGAACTCATTTCCCGATATCAGACACACGAAGGATGTTCCCTTCTATTGATGGGGGAACTTCTGATAGATTTGCAAACCGAAATCGGGCGTGACGGCATAGATGTGCTCCATCATCTCGGCCATCTGATTCTCGTAAGCCACCCACTCTTTCTCCTTCAGAAAGAAATAAAACTCCACCGGAAGGCCCTCTGGCGTGGGTTCCATCTGGCGGACCATCAGCGTCATATCGGGATTTACCAACGGATGGCGCGACAACCAGCCTGCCAGATACTGACGATAAAGCGTCATATTCACCATACCCGTCTTTATCTCGTCGGCCTTGAAATACTTCTTGGCAATCAGCTGTTTGCGCAACTGCTCGTCAACGATGCGGATGCTACGGAAATCGTAGTACACCATACGGTTCACCCTTCGGCCATCACCCTGCTGCATACCGTTCCAGTTTTGGAATGAATCGTCGACTAACGACTGCGGAGTAACCGTCACCATCGTGTTATCAAAGTTCCGTATCTTCACTGTTGTGAGCGACATATCCTCGACGATACCGTTAGCACCCGCCTTCGGTACCGTAATCCAGTCGCCTTTATGCAGCATGTCGTTACTCGTCAAGCGGATTCCAGCCACGAGTCCCTTGATTGTATCCTGAAAAACCAACATCAGTACCGCCGAGGTGGCTCCTAATCCGGCAAACAATTTCATTGGGTCGCGGTCGAGAACGATTGCAATAACGACAATGGCGGCCACAAACAAAATCACGATGCGCACCACTCCCATGAAAGAGTAGAGATATTGCTGGCGGGCAGAGCGCTCCTCGCCTTCCAGTTGTTTCACCGCCGAGATGAACACCAGCACCAGCTTGACTGTCATCACGGTGATATAGATAGCCGTCAGACGCGTCAGCAGTTCCCTGACCACAGGATATTGGTAGAAAACCAACGGGAGCAGTTGCCAGATAACGATGGCAGGAACGATCTGACATGCCGATATCAACACCTTATCGCCAAGCAACACGTCGTCCCAGCGCGCGTCAGTATGGGAGGTCAGCCGCCTGACGATGGGCACAATAATCTTTCTGCACAACAAACCGGCCAGCGAAGCCAGCAGAATGGCTATCAACACCAGCAACACATGCCTCAGCACCGGCACCGCATTGCCCGTCAGTCCGGTCAGACTAATCAGCTGTTCTACAAATATCTTGATATTCTCCATAACTATTCACTCATCGTTCGTATATTATCACAAAACACTCTCCCCATCACTTCTCTACGGCTGACACATAGCCACGCACACACGGTCCTGGAAGGCACGGCTCTCGGAATCGCGCAGGCATCCCTGGTTAATGATGGAAAAAGCCAGCTTGTGACCATTTGCCGCCGTACAATAACCGGCGAGCGACGTGACACAAGTCACTGTACCCGTCTTGGCATGCACATTACCGGCCGCAAAGGTACCCTTCATGCGCTTTTTCAGCGTTCCGTCCTCACCGGCAATGGGCAGCGAGGGATAGAGATGCAGATAGATGTTGTCGTTGCGGAAGGCATAGCGCAGCAAGGCCACTTCCAGTTCAGCCGACACATAATTATATAAGGAAAGACCACTGCCGTCTGCCACCTTGTAATCCGACGGATTCAGTCCAACCTTCCGAATGAGTTTGTTGATTACCGAACGGGCGGAGCGGGCCGAGGCAGGACGGTTTCCCGTAGATGCCGCTATCTGATAGAACATCGACTCGGCATACAGGTTGTCGCTCTCCTTCATCATTTTCATCAGTATCTGGTCCATCGTATGGAAGCGGGTTGTCACCTCGAAGGCACCGGCAGGCACACGGCCCATGGTCTTCGAACACTCCAACACTACGCCATCGTCCTTCAGTCCCTGCTCAAACCGTTCTATGAACTGGTCTTTACGGCTAATCAGCAAAGGGGTGAGCACATCGTTGTCGTCGTCCCAGCACCAGCCCTCGCCAAACTGCTTGTCGTCTTTCATCGACACATCGGCAATCAGACGGCCACGAATGGTATCGACCCCCATCTTACGCAGACTCTCTACGAACGACCGCATATCATCACTATTAAATCGCGGGTCGAACCCTCCCACACAATAGAGGTCGCCCGTCAGCGTGTGCTCCTCAATCTTTCCCGTGTACATCAGTCTGGTCTTAAACTGATGCGAGTCGCCCAGCTTGTCGAGTGCCGTTATCGATGTCACCACTTTCATAGTCGACGCGGGGCGCAACGTCTGTCGCTCCTGATAACAATAGAGGGCAGAGTCGGCAGTCAGGTCGTACACCATCAACCCCACTTGCGATTTTTTCAGCAGGGGATGTGTCAGCAGCAAATCCAACCGCTGGCGCAGGCTCTCCGGCCACGGCAGTGTGTCGGCGGCCATCGTGTCAACGCCCAGTGTATCGGCAGGTAGCACGGCTGTCACGGTCACGCTGTCGTTCTCTTCCTCAACGACCTCCTGTGCACCTGCGGGCATAACCCACAAAGGCAGCAACACGCTGAGACATATCCAAACAATAAATCTTTTATCTGAAATCATGATCATCGTAAACTTAATTGGCTACAAAAATACGCAAAAACGCGCAAATAACCATCATTTTTCATTTTCCGATGCAATTATTTTCATTTATTTTTGTTTTCGCACAACGACGGCATCGCAAACAGTGTGCTTTCTACGTACGTAAAGGGCTCTTCTGCATTCGTAAAGGGCTCTTCTGCATTCGTAAAGGAGCCGATTACGGTACCCATAAAGGTACAAACAGACTCAAACGGGAACTGTTTATTCTTAATAATAAGAAACAAAATAACAATATTTTGCGGTTGCGATGCATCGTTTTTCATTTATTTTTTTACCTTTGCACTGTAATATCGATAAACACATCAAACAACGACCATGATACATAAATACGATTTTCTCGTCATTGGTGCCGGAGTTGCCGGCATGAGCTATGCCTTGAAGGTGGCCAGAGCCAAGAAAGGCAAGGTGTGCATGATTTGCAAAACCTCGCTCGACGAGGCCAACACATCGTTTGCTCAAGGCGGTGTGGCTTCAGTGACTAACCTGGAACTCGACAATTTCGACAAACATATCGAGGACACAATGATTGCCGGTGACTATATCAGCGACCGCGCTGCTGTAGAGCAGGTTATCAAGATGGCGCCCAGCCAGATAAAAGAACTGGTGAACTGGGGCGTAAACTTCGACAAGAAGGAAGACGGCACATTCGACCTGCACCGCGAGGGCGGCCATTCGGAGTTCCGTATCCTGCATCATGCCGACGACACGGGTGCCGAGATACAGCGCGGACTGATGGAGGCTGTGCGCAATTGTCCCGACATCGACGTGAAGGAAAACCATTTTGCCGTTGAGATTATTACCCAGCACCATCTGGGAGCACGCGTAACAAGGCGCACACCTTATATTAATTGCTACGGTGCCTACGTGCTGAACCCCGAGACGCAGAAGGTAGACACTTACCTGTCGAAAATTACCGTGATGTGTACCGGCGGTTGCGGAGCAGTCTACGAAACCACCTCCAACCCCATCATTGCCACCGGCGACGGCATCGCCATGGTCTACCGCGCCAAAGGAACAGTTGCCGACATGGAGTTTGTGCAGTTCCATCCCACCGTGCTCCACCATCCAGGCGAGACCCATCCCGCCTATCTCATCACCGAGGCCATGCGCGGATACGGAGGCATACTGAAACTTCCTAATGGCGAGACCTTCATGGAGAAATACGATGAGCGTCTGTCGCTGGCGCCACGCGATATTGTGGCACGCGCCATCGACAAGGAAATGAAGATTCACGGATTGGATCATGTATGTCTTGACGTGACACATAAAGACCCTGCCGAAACCCGCCATCACTTCCCAAACATTTATCAGAAGTGCCTCTCCATCGGCATCGACATCACAACCGACTATATCCCCGTCCGCCCGGCTGCCCACTATATGTGCGGCGGCATCAAGGTTGACCTGAACGGCTGTTCGAGCATCGACCGCCTGTATGCCCTTGGCGAATGCTCTTGCACGGGATTGCACGGTGGTAACCGTCTGGCCAGCAACTCGCTGATAGAAGCTGTTGTCTATGCCGAGGCGGCCGCCCGCCACTCTTTAGAGCATGTGGACTTGTATGACTACAACGAGAAAATTCCTGAGTGGAACGACGAAGGCACGATGACCAACGAGGAGAAGGTGCTCATCACGCAGAGCATCAAGGAAGTGGGTCAGGTGATGTCTAACTACGTGGGCATCGTGCGCAGCGACTTGCGCCTGCATCGCGCCTGGGACCGTCTGGATATGCTCTACGAAGAGA
The DNA here is from genome assembly GCA_016291595.1 of Prevotella sp. GTDB lineage: Bacteria > Bacteroidota > Bacteroidia > Bacteroidales > Bacteroidaceae > Prevotella. The sequence goes on along the minus strand of JAEEXN010000009.1, from coordinate 40,775 downwards.
CAGAGAATCTCTTCAAGCGCGTCAAGGCCAGTAAGGACATCTGTGAGTTGCGCAATATGATTAATGTGGGTTATCTCATCACCCGCTTCGCCCTAGAGCGCAAAGAGAGCCGAGGCCTGCACTTCACCACTGACTACCCTGTACACGCGTACGATAAATGAAGGTGAAACTTTATACAAGAAAAATTTGGAAATACGGTGCAAAAGCGTTATTTTTGCACCGTATTTTTATGAACCTGAATCATACTTTGAAATAGACATGGATATAGAAAAACAGATTATCGAGTGCGTCCCCAATTTCAGTGAGGGCCGCGACATGAATGTCATTAACCAAATTACCAATGAGATTAAGGCCGTAAAAGGTGTTAAGTTGCTGGATGTTGACCCAGGAGAGGCAACTAACCGCACTGTAGTCACCTTCGTTGGAACCCCCGCCGAGGTATTGGAAGCCGCTTTTCGCAGTGTGCGCAAGGCCGGGCAGTTGATTGATATGCGCCAGCATCATGGTGCTCATCCGCGTATGGGTGCTACCGACGTGCTGCCACTCATCCCCGTTGCCGGCATCACCTTGGAGGAGTGTGCCGTCCTGGCACGCCAGCTGGCCGAGCGTATTGCCAACGAGTTGCGCATACCGTGCTATTGCTACGAGGCTGCCGCGTTCACTCCCGATCGTAAGAATCTTGCCGTCTGCCGTGAAGGTGAATACGAGGCTCTGGCAGAGAAACTCTCTACAGAAGGCAAGCAGCCTGATTTCGGTACCCGCCCCATCGACGACGACGTGGCACGCACTGGTTGTACAGCTGTAGGCGCACGCGATTTCCTTATTGCCGTCAACTATAACCTCAACACAACGTCCACCCGCCGGGCCAATGCTATTGCCTTCGACGTACGCGAGAAAGGGCGTCCGTTCCGTGAGGGCAACCCGATTACCGGCAAAATCATCAAGGATGCCGAGGGAAATCCCATCATGAAGCCAGGCACATTGAAGTGCACCAAGGCTATTGGATGGTTCATCGACGAATATGGCATTGCCCAGGTGTCGATGAATATGACCAACCTGAACGTTACCCCGCTGCATGTGGCCTTCGACGAGGTGTGCCGCTGCGCCCAAAACCGTGGTATCCGCGTGACGGGAACAGAGATTGTCGGTCTTATCCCAAAGAAGACACTCATCGATGCCGGAAAGTATTTCCTCGAGAAGCAGCACCGTTCGGTGGGTATTCCCGAAGAGGATATCATCAACATTGCCATCAAGAGCATGGGACTTGACGACCTGAAACCGTTCAACCCGAAAGAGAAAGTCATTGAATACTTGCTGGAAGATGATAATGCCGGAAAGAAACTGGTCGACCTCACCGTGAAAGGTTTTGCACAGGAGACCTCACGCGAGTCCCCGGCACCTGGTGGAGGTACAATCTCAGCTTATATGGGAGCACTTGGAGCAGCCCTGGGTACCATGGTTGCCAACCTCTCAAGCCATAAAGCAGGATGGGACGAGCGCTGGGATGAGTTCTCGAAATGGGCAGACAAAGGCCAGGCTCTTATGTCAGAATTGTTACATTTGGTAGACGAGGATACCGAGGCCTTCAACCGGATTATGGCTGCCTTCGGCCTTCCCAAGAAGACCGAAGAGGACAAGGCCGCTCGTTCGAAGGCCATCCAGGAGGCAACACTCTATGCCACTCAGGTACCTTTGCACACCATGCAGGCTTCTTTCCGTGCCTTCGAAATATGCAAGGCAATGGCTCAGGATGGAAATCCCAACAGTGTCAGCGACGCAGGTGTCGGTGCATTAGCCGCCCGTGCTGCTGTATTGGGTGCCGGTCTGAACGTGAAAATCAATGCGGGAAGCCTGAAAGACAAGGAAACTGCCTACCAGCTGATAGCAGAAGCAAACACCCTGATTGAGAAAGCCAATGCTGCCGAGAAGGAAATCCTGGACATCGTTGAGCAAAAGTTATAAGTATTAGGGGCAGGTAATTCTTAATTGCCTTGAACTAGAATATCTTGAATCTCTAGAGAATCTAGAGCATCCAGATAAACAAGAATAGAAAAAAACGGAATAAAAAAACTATAACCACTATGAACCTATCATTCAAAGAAGAGATTGTCCTCGGTATTCCGGCAACACTGCCCGATCCGAAGCCTTACGACCCAGATATCAACCATGCGCCTAAACGCAAAGACATTCTCACGCCTGAGCAGAAGAGACTGGCATTACGTAATGCCCTGCGTTATTTCCCAAAGGAACTGCATGCCCAGCTGGCTCCAGAGTTTGCTGAGGAACTGAAGAAATACGGTCGCATCTATATGTACCGCTATCGTCCAAGCTATGAGATGTACGCCCGTCCGATTGATGAGTATCCGGCACGCAGCCGTCAGGCTGCCGCTATCATGCTCATGATTCAAAACAATCTAGACCCACGTGTGGCACAGCATCCACACGAGCTGATTATCTATGGCGGCAACGGAGCTATCTTCCAAAACTGGGCACAGTACCGGCTGGTGATGAAATACCTCAGCGAGATGACCGACGAGCAGACTCTTGTCATGTACAGCGGCCATCCGCTTGGATTGTTCCCGTCGCACAAGAATGCTCCACGCGTGGTGGTAACCAACGGAATGGTTATTCCCAATTACTCGAAACCCGATGACTGGGAGCGCATGAATGCCATGGGCGTGAGCCAGTATGGACAGATGACTGCCGGATCGTATATGTATATCGGCCCGCAGGGTATAGTTCACGGAACGACCATTACAGTTCTCAATGCCGCACGTAAGGTGGGAGGCGACAACATGAAACTGTTTGTCACAGCAGGACTTGGCGGAATGTCGGGTGCTCAGCCTAAAGCTGGCAACATTGCAGGTGTGGTCAGTGTGACAGCCGAAATCAATCCGAAGGCTGCCCAAAAGCGTTATGAGCAGGGATGGGTGGACGAACTGCACACCAATTTGGATGAACTCATTCCCGCCGTGCGCAAAGCTGTCGAGGAGAGGCACGTCGTCTCTATGGCCTATGTGGGAAACGTGGTAGACCTGTGGGAACGTCTGGCAGAGGAAGACATCAAAGTCGACCTGGGCAGTGACCAAACCTCGCTCCACAACCCATGGGCAGGAGGATATTATCCTGTTGGACTGACCCTTGAGGAAAGCAAACAAATGATGGCCGCAGAGCCCGACAAGTTCAAAGAAGCCGTTCAGGCATCGCTTCGCCGACAGGTTGCCGCCATCAACAAGCTTACGGCACGCGGTATGTACTTCTTCGACTATGGCAATGCTTTCTTGCTGGAATCAAGCCGTGCCGGTGCAGATATTCTGCTTGAGGACGGCCGCTTCCGTTATCCTTCATACGTTCAGGATATTATGGGCCCGATGTTCTTCGACTATGGCTTTGGTCCTTTCCGCTGGGTCTGCTCTTCAGGCGACCCGAAAGACTTGGAGACGACCGACCGTCTGGCAGCCGAGGTATTGGAAAAGATTATGAAGACGGCGCCCACTGACATTCAAGGACAGATGGCCGACAATATCCACTGGATCAAAGAGGCAGGCAAGAACAAGCTTGTGGTTGGTTCGCAGGCCCGCATACTATATGCTGATTGTGAGGGCCGCACTAAGATTGCTCTGGCCTTCAACGATGCCATCCGCCGTGGCGAGCTCTCCGCGCCCGTTGTTTTAGGACGTGATCACCACGATGTAAGTGGTACCGACTCCCCATTCCGCGAGACAAGCAACATTTACGATGGTTCACAATTCTGTGCCGACATGGCTGTTCAAAATGTTATCGGCGACTCTTTCCGCGGAGCCACATGGGTAAGCATCCACAACGGAGGCGGTGTTGGCTGGGGAGAGGTTATCAATGGTGGCTTCGGCATGGTCATCGACGGAACTGAAGACAGTGAGCGCCATATCCGCGAGATGCTCTTCTGGGATGTCAACAACGGCATAGCCCGCCGTTCTTGGGCCCGCAACAGCGGCTCACTCGATGCCATCCGCCGTGAAATGGAGCGCACCCCCAACTTGAAAGTAACACTGCCAAACTTGGTAGATGACGAGATTATTAACCAATTCTAGAAAATCTTGAGTATCTAGAGATTCTAGAATAAAAAAGAAAAAAACTATGACACACTACATATCTGCCGAACACTTAACCATCGAAAAAATAGGTGAGATTATCTATGGTGGTGCAAAACTCGAACTGAGTGAGGACGCCAAACAGCGCATTCGCCGTTGTCGCAGTTATCTTGATAAAAAAATCAGTAGCAATGGCGAGCCCATCTACGGTGTGACTACCGGTTTCGGTTCGCTCTGCAATGTGAGCATTGGAAAAGACCAGCTCTCTCGTTTGCAGATAAACCTCATCAAGAGCCATGCCTGTGGTACTGGTGAGCGCGTACCAAACGACATCGTGAAAATCATGCTACTGCTGAAGATCCAGTCGCTTAGTTATGGATTCTCAGGAGCAAAGATGGACACAGTAATGCGGCTTATCCAGTTCTTCAACAACGACATCTATCCTATTGTTTACAAACAAGGCTCTTTGGGAGCATCGGGCGACCTCGTTCCTCTGGCTCATCTATGCCTGCCACTGCTGGGTCTGGGTGAAGTTGAATACCAGGGCAAGGTGATGTCGGGTCAGGAGATACTACACAAAAAGCGCTGGAAGCCCATCGATTTAGCCTCTAAAGAAGGCCTGGCACTGCTTAACGGTACACAGAACATGAGTGCCTTTGCCGTTTGGTCACTCTTACAGGCCAAGCGACTTAGTGACTGGGCAGACAAGATTGCCGCCATGTCACTCGACGCCTTCGATGGTCGCATTGAGCCATTTACTCATGCTGTTCATGCTGTCCGTCCGCATTTGGGCCAAATAGAAACCGCCAAGCGTATGCGTGAACTGCTGGAGGGCAGCCAGCTCATCAACAACATCAAGGCTCACGTGCAGGATCCTTACTCGTTCCGTTGCGTTCCTCAGGTACACGGTGCCGTGAAAGATACCATCCGATATGTGAAATCGGTCATCGACATCGAGATTAACTCGGCAACGGACAACCCGACGGTTTGCCCTGACGAAGACCTGATTATCTCTGCCGGAAATTTCCATGGCGAGCCAATAGCCCTGCCTATTGACTTCTTGTCGATTGCCATGAGTGAGTTGGCAGATATTTCTGAGCGCCGTATCTACCGGTTGGTATCAGGTACACGCGGTCTTCCCAGTTTCCTAGTGGCCAATCCGGGTGTAAACAGCGGATTTATGATTACCCAATATACCGCTGCATCGGTGGTTTCGCTGAACAAGAGCCTTGCCATGCCGTCGTCGGTAGACTCGATTCCCTCATGTCAGGATCAGGAGGACCTTGTTTCCATGGGTGCAAACGCAGCCATTAAGCTCTACAAGGTGGTCCTCAATACCGAGCGTGTGCTGGCCATTGAGTTGTTCAATGCTGCTCAGGCTCTCGATTTCCGCTTGCCGCTGAAGTCCTCGCAACCCCTTGTTCAACTCCACGATGAATACCGCAAGGTGGTTCCATTTATTCTGAACGACGAACTGATGTACCCGCATATTGAGCGCACTATCCAATTCCTGCGCACACATAATCCTCTATAATACCCTATTCCCCCTCAACTCCCGGGCTGAGGGGGAAAACTTCGTTCAACCACCATATCAGTTTTACTCATACTCAACAATACCAGCTATGAACCAGCTGCTCATTCATAATATAGGTTGCCTTTCTGGCATCGATCAAGGAAAGGCGTGCTTACGTGGTGAAGAAATGGCCCGTCTGGAGACTATCCACAATGCATGGCTCCTTATCGAGACCGGCAGAATTAAAGACTGGGGAGAAAGCAATAATAGTCAAGCATCACCTGACCCAAGTCAGCTTAAGATTATCGACGCCCACGGCGGAACCGTACTACCTTCGTTTTGTGACAGTCATACCCATCTGGTGTATGCCGGCAGTCGTGAAGGCGAATTTGTCGACAAGATTCAGGGATTGAGTTATGCTGAGATAGCACGCAGAGGTGGAGGTATTTTGAATTCGGCCGACCGTCTGCATGAAATGAGCGAAGATGATCTATTTGAGCAGGCCATGAGCCGTGTTTGGGAGATTATCCGCAAGGGAACTGGAGCTGTCGAGATCAAGAGCGGCTACGGACTGAATACGGAAGATGAGCTGAAAATGCTGCGCGTCATCCGCCGAATCAAGGAAACAGCCCCGTTATGTGTCAAGAGCACCTTCTTAGGTGCCCATGCGGTGGGACGTGCTTATCAGGGACGACAGGCGGAATACGTAGATTTGATTATCAACGAAATGATTCCCGAAGTGGGGCGTCAAGGACTTGCAGACTTTATCGACGTATTCTGCGATGAAGGCTTCTTTACGCCTGACGAAACGGCCCGTATTCTGGAAGCAGGCGTCCGATATGGTTTGCGGGGAAAGATTCACGGCCAGGAGCTGGCAGACTCTGGTGGTGTTGAAGTGGCGGTTCGCTATAATGCCCTGAGTGTCGACCATCTGGAGAGTATGACCGACCGTGACATCCAGCTGCTGAGCAACACTTCCCATCAGGAAACGATTCCTACCGCATTGCCCGGCACCTCATTCTTTTTGAACATGCCGTTTGCGCCTGCCCGCAAGATTATTAGCTCAGGACTGCCACTGGCCATTGCCAGCGACTACAATCCTGGCTCTACGCCCTCTGGCGACATGAAGTTTGTTGTATCATTGGCCTGCATCAAGATGAGACTCCTTCCTGCCGAGGCCATTAATGCCGCAACCATTAATACAGCCGCCGCCATGGGTATCAGCAACGAGTATGGCTCCATAGGCCGTGGTAAGGTGGCTAACCTCATGATTACAGAACCTATTCCTTCGGTTGATTTCATACCTTATGCTTACACTTCACCCATTATCCGCCAGGTGGTTTTGCGCGGTGAAGTTGTATAGCAGATTATAAAGGTAGGTGCAGAGCATAAAAAACTCATGCCAGTCTTCTGAGTTTGAAAGAAAAAACGTATCTTTGCCCCGATGATTTATATCAACGACCATATAGACACGTTTGACTTCGAGGCAGCCCTACCCCTCCTTTCGGAACAACGCCGCGAACAAGCACTTCGCTTTCGTCACCAGCTTGGACGACAGACCTGCGCTGCCGCCTATCTTTTGCTTTGCGAAGGACTGCGCCAAGAGTACGGCATTCATGAAAAGCCTGTTTTTAGCTATGGCGAGCACGGCAAACCGTTCATCACTGACCATCCGGAAATACACTTCAATCTGAGTCATTGTCGTGAGGCTGCCATATGTGCCATTGCCAACCGCCCCGTTGGAATAGACATCGAGTCGGTGCGCCATTACAAGGAGAGTCTGGCCCGATACACCATGAACGAATGCGAACTGGAAAAAATCATGCATGCCGAACGTCCCGATGTGGCTTTTACCCGACTGTGGACGATGAAGGAAGCCGTGCTGAAACTCAGTGGAGAGGGCATTCGCAACAATCTGAAACATGTGCTCGATGATGCTCCTGTAATTACCACAATAGTAAGTAGTGACCTGCGATATGTATATAGCGTCGTATATGGTTAACTAATTTTAATATCTGCGCCACGTGGTATTATCATTATTTAGCAGTGTTTCTACAACTGTCTATCTTTTTTCTTCCTATTTTTGCAAATTGTTAGAAACATGTTTCAATAGGACTATAGAAAAATGAAGATTATTATTCAAGAACTTGAAGATAGGATCGTAGCTGTGCTTGGTGGCGAAATGGACACTACTGCAGCTCTGGAAGTTGAAGAGGCATTGCAACCGCTCTTCAATGATGACGACCGTGATATTGTTATCGACTGTACCGAACTGGAATATATAGCATCAAGCGGCTTACGCATTCTGTTGAGTATTCTTAAGAACGCGAAAGCCCATGGAAACCGTGTGATACTTAAAAACGTGAACGAGAATATTCGTGATGTTTTCAAACTTACCGGTTTCATTAACATCTTTGAATTCGAATAAAAGACTCGCTTACCCGCATTGAATGTGTTTATCTGCCGATTTTGAACGGAACACTAACAATTAGTTCCGTATAATCGGCTTTTGTAAGATGTGCCTTTACGCTACATCCAAGTTTGATGTGGTTTATTTTCGGGAATGTATAAAAAAGGCCTATACGCTCATAATATGGCTTTTCTATCTCTTTAGCGTTGTATCCCATCTGCCGGAAGAGATAAAGGCCAACTGCCATATCGACCGAAAGGCGATGATAATACGCCTCGTGGCGGGCTGCTATGCCCACCGACCATGGCGAGTGGCTGGCATTGTTTCCTGCCGCCTCATCCAACGCACGCACCCGTTTGTAATAAGTTCCATAGAAAACATCCACTCCAATTCCCGAAGCCCATCGCCGTGCATAGCGGTACATGAGGTCCATTTGGGCTGAGTAAGCTGCATACAAGCAAAATTTATCAGTACGATAGCGGGGGGCTCCAGGCTCTGTTCCGAACTGTGTCAGATGCCAGTCCTCTAACAACGTCTTCCCTCCGAACCCCAACCGCACATTTCCGTACCAATACTTATGAAATGGTTGGGTATCAGCAGGTACATGCTTTCTCAGTTCCCGTTCGTAAGGAGTATAGCTTAAGCCCACCATTGGACCTACATGGTTTTCTCCTTTATTGGGCCTGTTCAATGCTCCATTGCTGTGGTGGCCGTAGAGCAAGCCTGCCTTGATGCTCCATTCATCAGCAAACAGCCATGAGGCAACAACTCCACCACCCATATAAATAGTAAACCGGGAGCCGATCAGCTCGTTGTCAATATTGTTATGAGTGTTGTATTTATGCGGTCCGTACCCGATTCCTGCTCGGAGCACATAGTCAATTCTCCAACGCCCACTACGTAGCAAGGGGCGGGCAAAAGCCCCGTAGACACTCAGGATGTCACCAAGGTGTGAGTCGTAGTCCACCATCTGAGCCTTTCCCCAGGCCTCATCGGCCACTCTCCGCATCGTGACTCCATTGTTCAGGCTTAATTTGACACCCACGCTCAGTGTCGGATAGCCGTAGTCTTGCGCAAAAGCATCGCTGTCGTTGGGAAGTGCACTATAGTTTATCTCGCCGCCAATACTGAACGCCCGCTTTCCATGCAACCACTTCTGTTCATACTCGTCCATGGCAATCTGCCATGCAGGACCAGCCATAAACGTCCATCCTACATGCCGCAAAGAGTCTGCAGAAGTCGCACCATAAACATCCGCAAACACAGTTAACATCCAGATTAACAGCAGTTGCCTCATGAACTTTTTTTCATTCTCTGTTTTGAAATGCTGATAGTGAAAGTGCAAATCCCGCGAAGAGATTCCTGCCACAATATCACCTTATTATTATATATAGCATTACTCTACAACCATAAAGCAGCCCTCTGCAACTTCAGAGCATTACTCTACGATTCCAGAGCAGCCTTCTACAACTCTGGAGCAGCCCTCCAGGAGTGTGGAACCATCATCCATCATTAAATCGTTGAGCTCTGTTCTTTTCACTTCTTCCTATACCTACCTTCCTGCCTTATCTTGTCAGCGAGAATTTCAGCGATAGACCAAAGTCTTGCGTCGTGGTGGGATAACTACTGCTCGAGAGGAGAGGCGTATTCTTCTGACGGTCGAAATAGAAACTCATGGTGAGCAGACGGCTCATCGTGTAGTCTGCCGAGAACGAGAGTTTAAAGGCAGCGTTACCACTGCTGGCGGTACTGGTCATCGAGGCAATGTCGCGAGTAATGGCAGCCTGGTTGCGCAACGAGATATCAAGACGCAAGTTTAGGTCATTGTTAAAGCCGTTGTTGTTCTTCTTTTGAGTAGTGGATGTTGATTGCTGGGCATTACCTTGCCGGTTGTTTCTCGCATTCTGCTTTTTCTTCTTGTCCTTCGGTGCATTCCATCCGAAGAGCTTGACGTCATTAATCTTGTAGCCCATACCAAGCACCCAGTCGTTGGAATGCGACTCGTTAATCTGCACACTGGTCATCGACAGGCTGAGCGTACGGGTGGAACGATACTCCAGCTTGCAGGTCATATTATTGAAGAAGGTCACATCGACTCCTAACAGCGGAGAGAACGATTCGTTGATGCTGACCGTTGGAATATTCACGCGCGACCAAAGTGTGCTGACCGACTGCCATTCTGCATAAGGCATAGACGATGATGTGTATGCTCCCACGGCATAGATACTCTTATAGGAGTGGCTGAGGTTGACACTCTTGAAATGATCACGGAACCAAGGCAGGTTGCTCAGACCGCTATAGCGTACCGACCAGTTAGGCAACAGGCTTGTCAACTTGGGGAAGGCGCCATGACCGCCGCTCATGTTTGTATAAGTATCGATGAATGCCGGTATGAGCGACTGGCTGCTATAATCGCCGCCGACAGCCTGGCAGAAACGCTCAAACGAAGCGGAATGGTAACCGTTATTGGCTGAGCCTATACTCTCAAAGGCGCTTCGCAGACTCCATGTGGTCATCGTGAAGGAACCTGTTTGGGTGGTAGGAGAGCCAACGAACATATACTGAATGCTGCGGGCCTTTGTCTCTGTTCGACTGGCGTTGAGGTCAATCTTCAGGTTCTTCACCGGCTCAATAGTGGCACGCAACTGTAAGTCGTTTGTCATATTAGTAGTGGCCGGAGTGACGATACTGTCGTTTACCAGCAGCCAGTCGTTCCGGTAAGCCTTGTCGATGTAAGATTCTCCACTCAGTCCGAATGCGAAATCAAGGCCAGGAGAAAGGACATGACCACCGCGCTGACCAAACATGCTGCCCACATTTGGCATGAATCCAGGCAACGACATAGTTAGCTGATTACGGTAGGTGAAACTGACATTACGAACCATCATGAGCAGGCGGGCCGCACTCTGTGCCGTACGATACCAACCTTTGTTCTCCAATGGCTCACGGGCAGTTACGGTGAGTTTCAAGGTGGTGGCCGTGTCTACCTTATTTAATATCTCTATTTTGTTGTTGTCGAGTTTCTTGTATTTCAAGGCTATCGTTCGTCCCTCCTTTGTCTTCGCCGAAACAATGAGCCGTTTCGAGTTCTTTCCGTGACTGACTGTGAGCGTCGTATCCGGCATCAGTTTGATTTCTTTCTCAAAGGCACGCTTGTTTTTGGGTAGTGCTTTCTGCTCACGGGCATTCGTTGAAGATGTATTGGCAGCTACCTGACCAGTCCCCTGAGCTTTGTTAGCAGCCTGCTTCTTGTTTCTTTCCTCTTGTTTCTTTTTCTTCTCGGCATTACGGTCGTAACGCTGAGTCTTATTGAACCTCTCATTGGCTTTCTTCAGGAAAGGAATATGATTGTAGAGTTTTTCCAGACTGAATGAGCCATTCACATTGAAGTTGCGGTTGTTGGCAATCGTGTTGCCGAGGTTCGTACCGTCTTCCAATTCGGTTCCTCGCTCCCAATGATAGTTTGACGTGAGATTGGCATCAGCGTTCACCCAATCGAACACAGGCAACAGATTAAGAGGCAGCTGATAAGAAAGAGTGAAGTTCTGCTGATAGTCGAGCGGTGTTCCCATGTGCTTAATACTAGTCCATACAGAGTCTTTCCAGGCTGCATATGCATCAGGATAAAGGTCTTTATTGACAGGAGTATATGGCTCCTCTATCTGGGCACGTGTTCCGCTGTTGAAGGTCATATGAAGGTTCTTGGTGAAATCCCAGCGCAACGAGAACTCACGATTCCAAAGGAACTGCTCATTGAAGGTCAGCGGCAAGGCCTCGCCAGAGAGATTATCCATATCACGCTCTTGCAACTCATAGTAGTTGCGCGAGATCTCTGTATTGTAAGCCACACTCTGTGGAAGCCAATTCAATCCGAAACGGCGCAGTATCTCGTACCACTTACTCTTGCTCTTGATTGATTTGAATGGTTCGAAAGCCTTATACACCGGTGTCCAGTTATAACTCAATGCACCACGCCATTGGTCTTCTTTCTCGTAAACAGTTGTCTCACCACTCGTGTGACGATGTGAGTGGCTGTAGCTGAGCGAGAAGTTTGCAGGATCATAAGGCATGGGGTGACGCTTGTTCTGTATTCCCACGCGAGCATTCGAGAGTGAGAAGTTGCGAGTGGTTGTTCGCGTCACGGCAATGCTCTCGATGGAGTCGCGCTCATGACTGTTGACAGCCGACTCAAGGGCATCGCCCAGTTCCATGTCTGTATCGAGCGGATTATACTTCGGGCGGGTCTCCTCCTTGGTAATACTATAATAGAGCGGTGCGTTCACCTTTGCTTTGTCGGGGAAGAACTTTCCTAATTCCACATTTGCGGTGATGCTGTAGGTCTTATAGTCATCTTGTGAGCGCTCGGCAACTCCTTGTTCCAGACCGCCAAAGCCTTCGGTGAGCATACGTCCCGTAACGTTTACCATACCCACATCGGAAAGTTGCATATTCAGATTTCCCTGTGCAGCCCAACCGCCACTGTTGTTATATTCCTTCAGACGAAGCTCGTTAACCCATACCTCTCCCGATTTCAGTTCACCGGTAAGGTTACGAACACCTATCATCATGGTCTTAACCTCACCAAGCGATGGATTTCCCATAATAGTCATTTTATTTTGCGGGTGTTCCTCGTCATAAGCAGTATATGCACTGGTGTACGAGGCACGTCCCTCAGAACGGGCTATGTTGCGGTCTTTTTTCAACTGCGTGAAGGCTGCCAACGGGATATCTAGCATATTGTCCTCAGGCCACACCAAACGGCGGTCCTGTGGATTATCATTATACTTTCCGGGCGTGGTGAGGCGCAGCGGAATCTCATACTCGTAGAAGTTACTCTTGTAATCGTTACCCAAACGAACAAAAAGGGCCAGTTGGTTGTCCTGCAGACCAGTAGGATCCGTCTCGAGGGCGTTGGCATGTGCGAACATCTGCAAGCGGCGATACTGTCTCAAGTCTTGGTTCGTATTCTTGTACACGGCCTTTGCCTCGCCACCAGAAAGGTTGTCAACCACGATGTCGAGAGCCTGCTCGTTATTTTCTATCAACTGCGGCTGTGTGGGATCGAGCGCACGGCTAATACCTGGGGGCAACACATAGTTCACGGGAACCTTGTCAGAATTCTCCTCAATGTTCACGGCACTTACCGACATCTTGCCCGACTGGCTTCCCGTACCAAGGGGCTGCTCATAGACACGCCACTCGCCGCGCACGAGATCAAGTGTTCCGAAACGCATAATGACAGGCTTTTCAAAATTCGTGAGGAACATACGCATGAAGCGTACACTTGTAAAATCGTTAATTCCGCCAATACGCCTCTCATAGTCGTCAAGAGGAATACGGAACTGATACCAAGTAACGGTCGACTCACTACCATTGCGCAACTTTCGGGTTACCGTACGCTTGTCCACAATATGATTACGGCCGACCACCAAGTCCTCTGGTCTCATGCTCACATGATACTGATAATACTTCTCATACTCGTTAAGGGTATGGTCTTGGTTGATGTCCTCAATATCAGGAGATGTCTTATACGACGTGTCGTATCTTTCTGTCCGGCTCTCACTATCGGGCGAGTTGCCTTGAGGATTGTTGATACGTTTGTATCTCTCCAGGATTGGCAATTCCACCTGATCATAATCTGAGCCTCTGAAATAGTGGTAGTTATCGTTGGCGGGGTCATTGTAGATGGAATCGTAGACAGCTGGAGAAACCTTGCCTTGCACTTCGTTGAGGAATTGCTGGTAAGCACCGAAAGTCCGCTCCTCCTCGTCGTTCAATCCATTAAAGCCTACATCTTGCAGGGTTCGCGAACCAGTGGTTGTAGCAAAGGCATCAGGAACAATCGTCTGAGAGGGAATCTTTCCCCAATGTGTGGTAGTGAAGCTAGTACTTCCGTCGACAGGCATGCCACTCTCAAAGAATTTCTTTCCGTCGTGCAGGATATCCTCACTAATCTCACCGAGGTTAATATAAAAGTCTCCGCCATTCTGTTGGTCGTAGATAAACGGGTCGAGCAGCCAGAATTCAATATATTCAATATTCGCTGCCTCAAAGTCGTTGGTATCCAACTTTCTCATCATACCTCCCCACTTTGCCAGCGGATTCTGTAACGTTCCGTCGTAATTCAGTTCAGTACTCAAGTTGTATGGACCGCGCTCTGTGGGATAATAGGCCAGATTCAGGATGGGTAGTGTAGCTGTAGTTCCGTTATAACTGCTCTGCTGGCGGTTGGGGAAAAGCTCGTTGACATATATCTCACGCACATATTGGTTGGAGAGTTGGTCAAGATCACTCTTGATATGGCTGGGCGTAAGACTTGATGACCGGCGTGTAAACAGTGGGTCGATCGTATACCATGCCAGCCGCGCACGATTGTAACCGCTACCTACAGTCGTCTTATCTCTGTACTCAGGGAACATGGTTGGCACACTCGATATGAACCACGAAGTAGGCGACGACACGTCTATGGCATTCTTCGTATTCTCAAAATCGTCGAGATACGAGGCATTATCCTGGATTCCATGGCTCTGTCCGGCTATCAGTTGTGCAAATTCGCCCGTGAACGTAATACGCGAGGGTTGCGTACAATGCAGCAAAGGCAGTCGGTTCAGCAGATTGGTGAGCCACTGGCTTTCCTTGTTCCAATTGATGTTGACACCCCACAAGGTATTGTTCAAAGGCTCGTTACCCATAGCCACCTTTGTGGTGAGCGACTGTTCCGACAAATGCTGCAGGGTACCGCTCAACTGAAGGTTCTTCGAGAAGTCATATTCCCAGTTCACACCCACCATGGTCTTTCTCTCCTGCGCATAGTCAGTATTACTCTCAAACGTTGCGTTGACGGGCGTTTCTGCATCAAGAATGCTTTGGTTGAGAATCGTCACCTCACCTGCACTGTAGTCCACGCTATAGTCAGAGCCTTCGCTGAGTTCCACACCACCGGCCGTCACCTTCACACTTCCTTGTGGAACGTTGGAAGCACCTAATGATATTACATTCGCCGCTGTTCCACGGTATTGTCCGACTAGCTGGTACTTGTCTTTTTCGGCAATTTGGCGGGCAACGGTCTTTGTCGAGTCATAAAGCTCGTTGAAACAGTATTTACGGGCCGTTTCCTCACTCACTCCTTTACTCTTCAGATAACGATATAGATAGTCACCAAACGGCTCAGCCTCAGGCAAGAACACGCGTCCGTTGCTCACAGTATAGCCTTCTACATAGTCAAAGTATCCATTTGGATGCACTTTGTTGTTATTGTCAAGACGGTCGGCACCCAACAGGCGGATAATCGGCTCACTCTTGACCTGTGGCTCGGGAATATACGAGAGATACACTCCAGCCGTATCGCTTTGGAACTTCACATCAAGACGGAACTTGTCGCGCTCGATAGACGACGACAGATAATACACATTCTTCATCATCAAGTCCCAGTTGCCTTGCGTTGGGTTATTACTGGTATTTTTCAGCGACTTCACGAAGAGCGCCTTACTGACATCCTGCACATCTGTGGCAAACTCACCCACCTGATAGGTTTGTCCGCCGTAAGTAAATTCGTAAGCCACAGCCAGCACCTGATCTGTCTGCATCGCGGTTTTCAACGACACATAACCCAATGAGGCGTTGAGAGTATATTCCGACGAGCTCAGGAGACGGGCGCTCTCAAGCTTCTCATAGTCAGTTCCGCCATGGAAGTTGCCGATGCCGTCCAGCACCGTGCTGGTCTGGTCAATATCTCGGGCGGCTGCATAGTCGTTCACCAATGTGCTGTATTCTGTATTCGAGCCGTTCGACGGAATGGCTTGCCCTGTAGCACTCCAATGGGGGTTGCTCACCTTCTGATTCTCTCCCAGATCGGTCAGGGCAATAATATTACGCGTATTTGATACCGTTCCCGTCTTATTCGTTACCCAGATCTCTATTCGGTTGATGTGTACGCCTGAGGTAAGGTTGGGTAGCGTGCGCATGGCGGCATCATACTTGTCGCGGAAATATTGTGAAAGGAAGAAGTGACGGTTTTCTTCATAATTTGCGGCATCTATCTCAAAAGCGGTCAGTTGTTTTCCGCCTCTCGATGACGTACTCATCGACGATGACTTTTTCTGACTGACCACCGTCTGCAGTTTCAGTTTTCCGAATTGCCAGTCGCTACGAATACCAAACAATGAGCTGGCACCGGTCACGAGCGATGAGTTCGAGGGGAACGACACATTACCCGCCTCTACCAGCTTAATCACTTCGTCCTCCTTACCGTCATACTTCAGCTTCAGGTTCTGCGAGTCGAAGTCGAACGTAGCATCTGTGTTATAGTTCAGGTTCATATTCACCTTGTCACCTACTCTACCGTTGACGTTCACGTTAATCTTCTCGTCGAAATCCATCGTGGTCGTCTTACGGTTACGAACGGGCAGTGACGGGTTCTCGATGTTCTTCATCGTAGCACCGAACTTCAATTCGGCAGTACCTTGTGTCTTGATGCGCACACCTCCCTTACCGAAAATCTTTTCTGCCGGCCCCAGATCGAAGTGCATGTCGGTAAACGAGAATTTCTCCTTACCCTGCGTCTTTACCGCATCCTCGTTCTTTGAGCGGAAATAGTCGTAAAACGAACGGCGCTCACTCCACTTGCGGTATTCCTCAGGAGTCATGACGATGGGTGTGTTCAGGTACGAGTCACCCAGTTTAGAACCAATCACATAGTGATTCAGCGTGTCATTGTATTCCACCTCCTGCTTCACGTTGTCGGGCATCAGCAGGTCGTGCGGTCCCCGCTTCAGATCATCTTGGGTGATGGGTGTCGTACGCTGAATCTTCCAGCGCGGGTGTAGCAGAGAGTCAGGAATAGAGTCATCCTGCAGGTTCAGATCCGACAACGCCACCTTCACGGGTTTCTGTTTTTTATCTTGCTGTTGCGACTGCGAGCCTTGCTGCTGCGTCTGAGGTTTACCTCCTCTGGGCCTTACATCCTGAGGTACGACAACCATTGCCAGCATCGTCAGGATGCCAGCCATCATGAGCCATATGGTCAATAGTTGTCGTCTCATTCTGTCAACAGCTATACAGTTTTTTCTATCTCCCTGTCAATGATAGAACTTCCTACTTAATCTGTTTCAGTGCCAGTTTTACCACTTGCTCCACGGGCAGGTCTGGCTGCTCGTTCAGGATAGCAGTCACCACCTTTGCCGTAGGCGCTGGCGAGAAGCCCAGCATGGTGAGCGCGCTTACAGCCTCGTCGCGCACCTCATGGTTCACCATCACAGCCGGCTTACCACTTGCGGGCATTTCGCCCTGGATGCCCAGAGCCACAATCTTATCGCGCAGGTCAACGATGATGCGCTGAGCCGTCTTCAGACCAATGCCCTTTACGCTCTTCAGGGCCCTCTCGTTGCCACTCGAGATGATATTGGCGAGTTCTGGAGGAGCCACCGACGAGATAATCATACGTGCCGTATTACCGCCGACACCCGGAACGGTGATCAGTAGACGATACAACTCGCGTTCTTGCTTCGAGGCGAAACCAAACAGCGTGAACGAATCGTCGCGGCCACCCGTCACCAGTGCCTCATGCACATAAAGCTTTACCTCCTTCTTTCCTTGAATGGCAGAGAATGTGTTGAGCGAAATATTCAGACCATACCCTACCCCGGCTGCCTCTACAACAGCCATGGCTGGGGTGATTTCGGTCAATTCGCCCCTAATGTATTCTATCATTTTCTTCTACGTGTTTGTATATATACACATAATAAACGACAAAAACCGCTGTTTATTGCCTAAACATCGATTTGGAAAGCGTTTTAAGTATTGCATGCTCCTCTTTCAGAGTAGTCAGGTTGCCCGGAAAACCACCTCTGAGCCATATATACAACGATGCTTTTCAGACTATTTTCCACACTCTCCCACATAACAACATGTAGGTAATTTTGCATTTTCCTATCATAAATGTAAGCTATTTCAAGAAAAAAATGTATTTTTGCAGCCGAAAATAAACTTCAAACTAAATAGACATGAAAAAAATCAGAGCAGCCGTCGTCGGATACGGCAACATCGGAAAGTACACCATCGAGGCTCTTGAGGCCTCTCCCGACTTCGAAATTGCCGGAGTCGTGCGTCGTCATGGCGCAGAAAACAAGCCCGCAGAACTGACACCTTACGAGGTGGTAAAGGATATTCGTGAACTGAAAGACGTCGACGTGGCCATCCTCGCCACTCCTACCCGCTCGTGCGAGGAATATGCCAAGCAGATTCTCCCTCTCGGCATCAACACCGTCGACTCGTTCGATATTCACACCAACATACGCGGCTACCGTGAGCGACTCATGGAGATCAACCGCCAAACGGGCACCGTCAGCATTATCGCTGCCGGATGGGACCCAGGCAGTGACTCTATCGTGCGCACCCTGATGCAGAGCCTTGCACCAAAAGGACTCTCCTACACCAACTTCGGTCCCGGCATGTCGATGGGACATAGCGTCTGCGTACGTTCCAAGCAGGGGGTAAAAAATGCTCTTTCCATGACCATCCCACTTGGTGAGGGTATCCATCGCCGCATGGTTTACGTCGAGCTCGAGGACGGTGCTAAGCTCGAGGATGTTACAGCAGCCGTGAAGGCCGACCCCTACTTCGCCAACGACGAGACCCACGTTTTCCAGGTTGCATCTGTCGACGAGGTGCGCGACATGGGTCACGGTGTGAACCTCGTGCGCAAGGGTGTCAGTGGTAAGACGCAGAACCAGCGTCTCGAGTTTAACATGAGCATCAACAACCCCGCGCTCACCGCCCAAGTACTCGTCAACGTGGCTCGCGCCAGCCTGCGTCAACAGCCAGGTTGCTACACCATGGTCGAGATACCCGTCATCGACATGCTTCCCGGCGACCGTGCAGACTTAATTGAGCACCTCGTTTAAAAAACAGGAAATTCACAGGACAAGAGTCCACAACAGCATAGAGGGCGTACCACGTGGTGCGCCCTCATTGTTTTTCCATAACAACTAATATATTAATAGTAACGCTCGGGAAACAACGTATTCCACCAAGTACCGTCACCCTTTAAATATTTCTCAAACCACGCCAAGATGACGTCTGTCCACTGCTTGCGATGCTCGTAGTCAATGATGACATGGTCTTCGCTACGCACCTGCACAAAAGCCACGTCACGGCCCAGCGATTTCAGGGCAGTAAACATCTGAATGCTCTCGCCCACAGGCACATTCGTGTCCGACGAGCCATGAGTGAGCAACAACGGCGTGTGAATCTTGTCGGCACGGAACAGCGGACTCTGCAAAGCAAACAACTGAGGATCGCTCCAGGGAAATTTCTCCGCCATGCTCACCTCGCTATAGCTATAGCCCCAGTGGCCACACCCCCAATAACTGGCATGGTTGGCGATGCCCGCATGGCTCACGCCACAGGCAAAGAGGTCGGTAACGGTGAGCAGATATTGCGTCATAAACCCGCCATAGGAGGCTCCTATGCAGCCTATACGCCGCTCATCGACAAACGGATGCTGGCGGCACACGGCCTTCACGCCCTCAACGATATCCTCAGCCACACCCCTGCCAGCCGTATTCACGTGACGGCCACTATACCGCTGGCCGTAGCCGATGGCTCCACCCGGATTCACCACATAGACCACATAACCCAGCGAGGCAAAGAGCGGATGCGGATACTGCGACTCGAAATTGCGTGAGGTGGGCGTACTGCCCCCGTAGTAATTCACTACCATGGGGTATTTCTTCTCCGGATTGAAACCTGGCGGCAGATAGAGGCGTCCGTCGATGCTGTCGCCCCGCGAAGAAAGAAAGGCAAACCTGCGGCACTCTCCCAGCCGGATATCCTTGAGCAGTATTGCCGAACAATCTTTCAGCAGCGTGCTCTTTCCGTTTTTCAGATTCACCGCATACGCCCTCACCGAGTTCATGGCACTCACGCCATAGTAGGCAAGCACGGACTGAGCCCGTGACAACGAGAACTCGCGCACCACCTCCTCGCGGGTGTCTATGCGCCGGACAGCCTTCGTCTTCGCATTAACGGCAAACAAGCCTATCCTGTCGCGGTCGTTGGCAGAGAAGTATATCTGCCCGTCAGCAGCCGACCACTCCGCACGGATGACCGACGGATGGAAACTGCGCGTCAAGCAGTCCACATGCCGCGTGGCCAAATCGACGACATAGAGCTGTTTGTCATACATATTACTGTAAGTACCTGCATCCTTGGCGCGGCCCAAACCGTCGAAGGCCTCGGCAGACCCTACGAACAAAACTTGTTTCCCGTCGGGAGAAAACCGGGGCGAGTTCAGAAACGCAGCCTCACAGAAGAGTGTGTCGACAGCCATGGTGCGCACGTTGATGGTCAGATAGTCGAAAACCGTTGAGGGACGGTGCCCCAGCTGGATACGCGGCACGCTCACCAACAGCCGACTACCGTCACGCGAGATGTCCTCCAAGTCTACCGAATGGTGGCCAAAGGTGAGGGGCTGACTCTGCCCTGTAGCCATGTCGTAGCGAATCAGACGGGTACGGAACCGGTAGATGCGCTTCCGGTCGTCGGGCGCTAACCACTGGTACACCTCACCCTGCTCTACGGGGCCTCGCTCGTCTTTCGACAGGATGAGGTAGTCTTCTGTGGGACTCATGGTGATTCTGCCGTCGGGCACATCACGGGCAATGACGGTATTCTTTCCCGTCAGCACGTCCACACGCCGCAACAGCCGGCTGCTGCCCTCCTTGTCTTCGTAGAACCATGCCGCAGAGCGGGGCATCCACTCGATGCTGAACGACTCGTGATCCCGTATGGTACGGCCCGTATGCAAGTCAACAATTTCGCTGTAGCTGTTGCTGCGTCCACCCTTCTGCACGTTGCGGCAGCCCACAATGGCATAGCGTCCGTCGGCAGAAACCAACAAGTTCGTCACCCGCAGACCGTCGACCACATCCTGGTAGGTGTAGTTGCGCAGCGGCTGGGTGGTGCATTCCACTTCGTGACGTGCATCCACCACCACACTCACCGTGTCGACAGTCCCTGCAGCCAGAGTGTATTTGAGAGTCACCTCATGGTGTCCGGGCTCCAACGCCAAGGTTGCAGATTGCCGCTTGCCGTCAACAAGGGTCTCATAGCGGCTGGCTCCCTTCACCGTAAGGCGTGCCGGCGTGTACATGCTGTTGTTGATATAGAACTGTACCTCCTTGCCCGTTCCCCCGACAAAGTTCTGCTTATTCCCGTACATGTCGACAGAGTCGGTGGCCATGGGTTTCTGCAATACCCACGTACCTTTGTCGATGAACTCTCTCACGGTGGCGACATGCTGGGCACAAACATGCGCAGCAGCCATCACAAAAAACACCAACAATGTTTTTCTCATAGTATTATATGTATTTATCATTTAAGATTTTTACGTGAAAGTGGAGGTAGGATGGCTTCGTCTATATAGATATAAAACAAAACAATTCTCCCTCCACTCTCAAGAAAAGACTCGACTAAGGATTAATTCTTCAACGCCTTCAGAATCAATTGCTTCAGCTGAGGATACTTCGGTGCGGGGGCGGCATAGGAGAACACCTTCCCCTGACGGTCGATGATCATGAAGCGGGGCACGCTGGTCACCTTGTAGTCCTTGGCAAAGCCACGCACCCAGCTGTCGATAAACACCACATTCCCCGAGAGCTGGTTCTCCTTCACCAGCTTGAGCCACAAGTCCTTCTCGGGCAGGGCTCCCACACAGACGCTCAGGAACGCCACGTCGGGGTCCGACAGTTCTTT
This sequence comes from Prevotella sp., assembly GCA_016291595.1. Taxonomy (GTDB): domain Bacteria; phylum Bacteroidota; class Bacteroidia; order Bacteroidales; family Bacteroidaceae; genus Prevotella. The sequence continues at coordinate 19,030 of JAEEXN010000009.1, read as the reverse complement.
CTCCAACTGTCTGAAATAGGGCATCATGCGCAGACAAGGCACGCACCACGTTGCCCACACGTCGATGACCACCACCTTGCCGCGCAGGTCGCTCAGCGAAAGCCACTCGTCGTCGGTTTTCTGCCCCTTGAAGTCGGGTGCGTCACCGCCAGGCTTCGACCACTCCAGCGACTCTCCGATGGGCTGCAGGGCCTGGAGCATGCGCTCAGAGAAAGACTCACCGGCAAAGGTGTCGCACAACTGGCTGTACATCTCATAGTAACGCAGATGGGATGCCACCTCGAGGATATACGACTGGCGCAGGCCTTTGTCGGCAATGAGACCGGCACGCGCTTGGTACTCGCTGACACTGATGATGGCAGGGTTCTCCGCAGGGGGTAAAACTCGCGCCGCCTTGCTGTCCACGTACACACCCATCATCTCAGGAGTGAAGGGCAGCTGCAGCAGCTCTTTCTGCTGGAACAGCGGGTCGGCATGCTGCCAGAAGGAGGCAGCTACGAAACTGTCGTCAGTCTCTCCCAAGTGCGTACGTTGGTACGCCATGCGCAGGAAAGCCTGGTCGGCATCCATCTTCAGCCGCATGAGCGGCGCAAAGTCCTTGGCGGCTGCCGGCTGACCTTTCAGCTGCTGTGCCGTCCGGGTGGCAAGCGCCTTCAGCGATGCCATCTCACGCTCAAACTCCTCTACCTCAACACTCTCACAGCCGCCCGTTGTCCGGAAAAACCATGCGTGTACTCGTGCCTTCGCCGCCACTTCCTCCCAGTCGCTAAGCATGCGGCACTCGCTGCCGGCGCCCTGTACGACGGTCAGTCCGTAGTTCGTAAACTGCACCTTCAGCGCCTCGTCGCCTTTCAGGTAGAGGACGTGCCTCACGCCTCCCGTGCAGCCGAGCAGATAGAAGCCCGTGCCCGGTATCTCTGCCGAGAGCGAGAAGGCGCCAACGCCATCCACCTCCGTCGTAGCCACAGGCAGGGGGATGCCGTCGCGACACTCGAAGAGGGTCATCTCCTTGCTCACGTACTCGCCCGTCGTTCCGGTAATGGCCACCTTGGCCACTGTCCGGCAGGGCATCAGCATTGCCACCACACAGCCAAGGGCCCATACGGCAACTTGCATTCTCATTCTGTCCATGGCGTCGTATTAGAAAAGCGTTGTGGTGTAGATTCCGTTGCTGCTCTGGTCCATGAAGCAGGCTCTCTTCACGCGTCCCTTCCCCTCGAAGGTTTTCTCTGCCGGCAGCACTTTGGCAGCCGACACCGGATGCAGGTAGAGCTTGTAGTTTCCGCCCTTCACGGTGGCTATGGCCAGGTAGTCGAACCACGAGTCGTTCAGTCCGTAGGGCGAGTATTTCAGGAATTCCATATACGTCACCTCCTCGCCGGCGGGAATCACGATGTCCTGCTCACTCTCTGTCTGGTTGTCCAGGTTGCAGGCCGACAGTTTCCCGTCCTTCACGAAGTAGATGATGTTGTTGTTCTGGTTCAGCGCCAGGAAGCTGGCCTGCAGCATCTGCAGACTGCTGTTCAGCGCCGAGCTCTGCTGCACCGGGTTGCGCGAGACAGACGAGGGCATGCCGTTCAGCGTCAGCAGCTGGTATTCGTTGGCATTCTTTTTCTTCATCACCGCCAGCGCCACATCCCCCTGACTGGAGGCCGTGGTAGACTTTCCGCCCATGTAGACCATGTCCATGTCCAGGTTCTTGGGCGAGGGCGTGCCGTCGGCGAAGAAGTCCAGGTTGGGCGAGTTGCGGCTTACCGAGCAGAACGACGAGGTCTTCTCGTCGAAGAGCAGGGGCAGCGTGGCATGCGAGCAATGGCGGTAGGGCGACAGGCGGTAGTCGCCCAGCGCCTTGATGATGAACTGCTTGTACACATTATAGCGCGAGTTGTACATGGTGTAGACAGTGTTGTCCACACACACGTGCACATCCGACGGACCTGAGAACAGCGCCTGCACGTTGCGCTGCGCCGGCAGGTCGACGAACAAGTCCTCGTAGTTGGCAACGATCTTGCCCGTGAAGTAGTCGAGGGCGACAATGTCCTTGCTGCTGGCGGCAAACACGGTGTTGGTCTGCACGTCGCGCAGCGTGCTCTCGTTGAACACCCAGTAGGCGAAGGTGAAGTGCAGGTTCAGCGGGTCGCCCTGCAGCTTTTTTCCGTTCACGCTGCTGACGATGTCGTACTTCGCCTTGGTGGCTGAGAAGAAGTCGATGTCCGTACCGTCGGCGTCGCCCTTCAGGATCCACCAGCCCGTGGCCATGTCGGTGGTCACATTCAGGTTGTACTCTTTATAGGCAAAGATGCCCGTCTGCCTGTCCTTCGCGCAGAAGCGCAGCTTATAGGCGCCGATGCCGCGGTCTACGGTGTAGTCCCAGCTCTGCTGTCTCGACACGGTGTCCACGGCAGCCGCCGTCTGGGCGTTGGCTGGCGTGATGGTCCAGAAGCAGTCGTAGTCGCGGTTGGCAGGAGTCACCGTGGGATGCAGCTGGACGACATCGCCCGCCGACACGGTGTACTGCTCCTGTATGCCCTCCACCTGTATGTCCAGGGCGTCCGCATAGTCATAGTTACTGTCGTCGCTGAAGCATGATGCGAGCAAGGGCAGCGTCAGCGCCATCATGGCATATATTTTCGTCTTCATAATTCTTTCTGGTTTTCTATTTGTTCCGTTGTTCTATCCGTCATTACATACTGGTGGGGAAGGTGACGAGCGCGCTGTTCGGGTCGTCGGCATTCTCGCGCATCGGAGCCAGTCCGGCGGCAATGTTCTTCGGGTCGTTGTTGAAGTCCTGCAGCGCCTCGATGAATTTCATGCGCCAGTAGTAGCGGAACGACACCGAGTTGTAGGCCTCGTTCACCCATTCCTCGTCCACTTTTCCGCCCACCACCTGCATCATCAGCTGGTGCTTGGCCTTGCTGTACGTTCCGTAGTAGCTGTTCATGTAGCGGCTCGCCCAGTTCGAGGGCTGCTCGAGCATGTCGGAGAAGGTGATGGTGCGCTCCAGGTACTTGCTCTCGCCCAGCTCAAAGTCGCCGTTGGCCTTCAGGCGGACGCGCAGCCGCACTTTCTCGCTGCCCAGCGACGGGTCGCGCAGCAGGATAATGCCTATCTGCCCGAGCACCTCCCCGGCGGGAATCGTCATCAGCGACTCATATTCGGGACTGTCGAACGGCACGTAGTGCTTGCCGGCTACCGCCTTGTCGGTGCGCTCGGTGACCACCGAGTCGGTGACGTATCCCCAGTGGTCCTTGGTGTAGGTGATGTCGTACTCGCTCACCTGCTCCACGGTCACCCGCCGGTCGGTGTCGGCAGGTCCTCCCATCACCCTGACGGGCAGGTAGACAATGTCGCGTGTGACGCTTGCCGGACTCCATATAAACGAGTAAGAATAGTCGTCGAAGGTGCCGCTGGCGTCCTGTCGCAGCTGCACGCGTGCCTTGTCGTTGAACAGCAGTCCGTCTTCCTCTTGACAGGCTGCCAGCCCCATGCACAGGGGGAGAATGAAATATATAATCTTCTTCATGATATCTCTTGGTATTTATTCGTTAGCATAAACAGACTCCTGAACGGGCAGCGGCACCACGTAGGCGTCTTTCGTGCCGGGCTCGTTGGTGAAGTAGATCTTCTCTGCGGCCATGCGCTTGTAGGCATAGAAGGCCTGTCCCTCGCCGTAGAACTCGCGGTTGTACTCCTTGATGAGCAGTTCCTCCAGTTGCTCCTGGCTGCTGATGGTCACGGCGGGCGCATTGCGGGCGTCGCACATCTCGGCATAGAGGCTGTTGGCCTCGCCCAGCGGCGAGCACTCCATGGCGATGAGGTACATCTCGTAGAGGCGTATCAGCGGCACGACGTTCCTCGCCAACGAGGGCATGTTGTCGGTCTGTACGTATTTCACGAAGTAGTTGTAGTAGGTCCACCAATAGCTGTCGTACACGTAGTCCCACATGTTCACGAACCGTATGTCGGTGGTGCCGCTCTCATAGAGTTGCGAGCGCAGCTGCGACTGTGTCTTCTGGTAGGTTGTGCCCGCTCCGAGTGTCGAGGTGATGTCGGTCACCTTCAGGTTGAAGATGTGCTCGCTCGAGAGCACCTTGTCACCGCCGGCGCAGTCGTTGAGCGTTCCCAGCCGGAACGTCTTCGCTCCGTCGGCCGATGTGGCGTTCATCACGAGGCGCGCATACTCCAGAGCCTGGCTCTTGTTGCCTGTCCACAGCGCCACCCTCGCCTTCAGGGCACACACGGCGTAGTAGTTCATGCGCATCTGGCGGTAGCCGTAGAAGTTGTCGGTCAACTGCGACGGTGTGTTCAGCGCGGCTATCGACTGTTTCAGGATGGGGTCCACCTTCTTCAGGCACGCCTCAGCCTCGTCGATGTCGCCCATCAGCTCGCGGGTGAACTGCTCGTAGGTCAGGAACGCGTTCGGGCGGTTCGTCACCTCCTTCACGTAGGGCAGCACCCGGTCGCTGCCCGCCTCGGTGGGCATGGGCCCGAAGAGGCGCAGCACGTCGAAGTGGCAGAACGCCCGCAGCGCCAGCGCCTCGCCCTTGATCAGGTTGTAGTCGTCGTCGCCCAGCGTGCCGTTGTCGATGTCGCCCAGCAGGCCGTTCACGTCCGCCACCACCTTGAACAGATTGTTGTAGATGGCGGTCATGGCGTTCTCCACCACGGTGGCCCTGTAGTTATAGGTGTTCAGATAGCTTCCTATCGTGTTGCTGGAGTAGTTCCAGTGCTGTGCCAGGTTCTCTACGGTCCCGCACACCATCTCCTGTCCGTACAGGCTGTTCGACTTCATGCGGATGTAGGCGCCGGTGAGCACGTTGCGGAATCCCTCTGCCTTCGAGAACATCTCGCTTTTCTTCTTCTGCTCCGAGGGCGACACGTCGAGCCAGTCGTTGCACGATGTCAGCATCAGCAGGGCGCTGAGCAGCCATGCCGTTCCGGCCTTGTGGAATATATGTTGTCTCTTTGTCATATCGTTTCTTGTTTTGCTGTTACACTTGGTTTACTTGCTTAGAAGTTCATCGACAAGGTGAACGAGAAGCGGCGCGAGTACGGATAGTCCAGTCCGCGCTCCTGCTTCACCGTCGAGATGTAGAACAGGTCGCTCAGGTCGGCCGAGAGGGCTGCCGACTGCATGCCCAGCCACTGGGTGAGCCAGCGCTGGTTGCGCAGCTCGTAGCTCAGGTGGATGTTCTGGCAGGTCAGCGTCCGCTCGTTCTGCACGAAGCGGGTGGTGGCATACGTGGCGCTCTCGTTGGTCAGTCCCTTGAAGAAGGTGCGGTCGCCCACCTGCTGCCAGCGGTCGGTGAACACGCGCTCGTCGACGTTATACTGCTTGTCGGCATTCTCGATGCGCGTCGCCAGCGTCTGGTTGTACAGCTGGCCGCCCGTGCGGTAGCCCAGCGACACGTTGGCGGTGAAGTCGCGCCAGCGCACCATGCTGCTGATGTTGCCCTTGTATTTCGGCAGACTCACGCCGCACGCCACGCGGTCGGCGGCATCCCATGTGTAGGTGGGCTCGCCGTTCTGCTTCACGTAGATCTCCAGTCCGTTGCTCGGGTCGATGCCCAGCGACGGCACGGCATAGATGGTGTACTGCGACTCGCCCTCGCGGATCACCCTGTTGGGCGTCACGCCGCGCGTCAGCAGCAGCTTGGCATACTCGTCCTTCATCGCCTGCGACAGCGCCACCACCTTGTCCTTATTGTGCATCATCGAGCCTGTCACCGACCAGAACAGCCGCTTCTCCGTGTTCTTGATCAGGAACACGGTAGCCTTCAGCTCGAAGCCTTTGTTCTCCACCTTGCCCACGTTCTCCACGTACGACGTGAAGCCGTTCGACAGCGGCAGGTCGAGCGCCGACAGCAGGTTCGACGTCTTCTCCACATACACGTCGGCCACGAGGTTGATGCGGCTGTCCAGCATGCTCACCTCCAGTCCGGCGTTCCATTTGTTCGTCTTCTGCCATTCCAGGTTCTTGTTCTCCAGCGCCATCTGCGAGGCACCCAGCCACTGGTTGTAGCGGTCGCTCATGTAGTACGAGTAGGTGGCGATGGCCTGGTACACGTTGAAGTTCTGCGAGCCCGTCTGTCCGAACGAGGCGCGCAGCTTCAGCAGGTTGAACAGCTTCGTGTTCTTCAGGAACCGCTCGTTGTGCAGGTTCCAGCCGATGCCCGCCGAGTAGAAGGGGGCGAAGCGGCGGTCGCTGCCGAACTGCGACGAGCCGTCCAGACGGTATGCCAGGTCGGCGTAGTAGCGGTTGTCGTACGAGTAGTTCACGCTGCCCACGAGTCCCACGCTGCGCATCTTCGCCTCGCTGCCGCTGGGCTTACCGTCCTTCATGTACTGGAGTGCCGACGGCAGGAAGTCCATATCCTCGTCGGGGAATCCCTCCGCCTGGATATAGTAGTTGCGGCTGTTCTTCGAGATCACGTTGGCGTTCAGGCCCGTGTACAGCTGGTGCTTCTTCGCGAAGAGGTGGGTGTAGCTCAGCGTCAGCGCCGCCTCGTAGTTCATCAGCTTGCCCGTGCCGTAGTTGTAGCTGCCCTTGCGCAGCGCGCCCTCGGCGGTCTGGTAGAGGTCTTTCTCGAAGTCGGTGTGCTTCGCCGACTTGTAGTTGTCGCTCTCCGTGTCCTGCCAGGTGATGCCCAGGCTTCCGCGTGCGATGAACCCTGCGAAGGGTCTCCACTCAATGGCGAAGTTGTTCGTGATGTTCGTGTAGTCCGTGCTGTTCTTCTGCCTCAGGGTGGCGTTGTAGAGCGGGTTCGTGGGCAGGTTGCTGTATGTGCCCCAGAAGTTCACGTCGTTGTCGAACATCTTGATCAGCTCGCCGTTGTCGTCGTAGGGGCGCCAGTAGGGGTTCAGCCGTGTGTACTGCGCGAAGGTGCCGTAGGGCGACTCCTTCGAGCGGGTGTGGCCGATGCTCAGGTCATTGTTGAAGATCAGCTTCTGGTGGCGGTATGTCAGGTTGATGCCGCCGTTGAAGCTGTTGCGGTTCGAGCCCTTCATCACGCCCGTCACGCCGTTGTACTGCAGCGACGCTGAGTAGCGGAAGCTGGCGTCGCCGCCCTCGATGCGCATGTTGTGGCGCTGGCCCACGCCCGTGCGCAGCGGCAGCGCCATCCAGTCGGTGTCCACGCCGCGCTCCACGTCCTTCAGGATGGCGGCGTATTTATTCTTGTAATTAAAGTCTCGTTGCGGGTCCACCATGTCGTAGTAGCCTGCGCGCCGCTCCAGTTCCAGTTTGTCGGCGGCGTTCAGCAGTCGGTAGTCCGTCAGGTCGGGAGCCTCGATGTTCAGGCTGCCGTTGTAGGTCAGCCGCAGGCGTCCCATCTTCGGCGCCTTGCGCGTGATCACCACCACGCCGTTGGCTCCGCGCGAACCGTAGATGGCGGTGGCTGAGCCGTCCTTCAGCAGCGTGATCGACTCCACGTCGTCGTCGTTCAGGTCCATGAGCCGCTCCAGGCTGATCTCAAAGCCGTCGAGCACGATGAGCGGCGTGTTCAGGTCTGTTCGTGTGTTGTCCTGCAGGTTGTCCAGGTCCGGCAGGTTCGCGTTTCCTCTGATCTGTATCTCCGGCAGCCGGTTGGGGTTCGAGCCCAGCTCGTTGTTCGTCAGGATGTTGAAAGCCGGGTCGATGTTGCCGATCGACGTGATCAGGTTCTTGTTGCCGAAGTTCTTCAGCTCCTCGCTGGTGATGGTCGTCACGGCTCCCGTGTAGGCGTCCTTGCGCTTGTGGAAGATACCCGTCACCACCACGTCGTCGAGCACCTTGTCGTCGCTCGTCAGACGGAAGCGCATGTTCGCGCCCGCGGGCAGCGTGACGGTCTTCATGCCCAGGTACGACACCTGCACGCGCGCCCCGTCGGTCCACTCCGCGAAGGCGAACTGTCCCTTCTCGTTGGTGATGGTCGTCAGGTCCGTGCCTACCACCTTCACCGTGGCGCCGATCACCGGCTCACCGTCGTCGTCGTAGACCACCAGTCCGCGAATCTCCTTCTTCTCCGCCGTGGCGCCCTGTCTCCGCTGGATGCTCACGATACGGTCGTCGATGGTGTATTTCAGCGGCTTGTCGCGCAGGATGTAGTCCATCACCGCCTGAATGTTCGCATTCTTCACGCTGCCGTTCACGACGTAGGCGTTCACGTCGTCGTAGGTGAAGATAAACTTGTAGTTCGTGGCTTTCTCCAGCTGACGGAAGACGGTCGTCAGCGGCTCGCCGTTGAATTGCATGGTGACACGCTGCTCCTTCTGCGCCGTCGCGGGCATCGCCGCAAGCAGCAGGATGGCCAGCAGCCAGCCTACATGTAATTGCTTCTTGAAATGTTTCATGTGGTAAAACTATTAATTTGTAAGGTTCTTTTATCCTTTTATCGGATGAGCCGCGCGAAAAGTTACGATAAACGCCTTTTTCTTCAAAAAAAATATAAAAACCATACCCGATGGTGGCTACGTAAAGAATTTTTTTTACTTTTGTCGGCATCATTTTTCTAACGATATCCAGAGAGGAGTGTCAGCGCGCATGAACGAGACAGAATCTTTCGACCTGCTCTTCAGGTCCTACTACCAGCCGTTGCTCGTCTTCGCCCAGCAGTATGTGGGCGACAGCGACGACTGTCGCGACATCGTCAGCGCAGCCTTCGAGGACCTCTGGCGCAACTTCTCCCGCATCGACCACCAGCATGTGCGCGCGTACCTCTATACCCTCGTGCGCAACAAGTGTGTCGACCACCTGCGCCACCGCGGCACCCGCCGGCAGTACATCGAGTTCGTCACCATCCTCAGCGACCGCTTCACCGACACCGACACCCTCGCCGAGGAAGACGACCGCCGCCACCGCGTCCGACAGGTGCTCGCCCTCCTCAAGCCGCCTGCCGACGCCATCTTCCGCGAGTGCTTCCTCCACCAGAAGCGCTACCAGCAGGTCGCCGACGAGCTCGGACTCTCTCTCAGCGTGGTGAAGAAGCATATGGCTAGGGCGCTGCGCGTCATACGTGAAAAATATCTTAAAAAAGACGCCTGACGTAACTTCCTGCCTCCATGAAACGATACATTATCATAAACCCGATATAAAAGCCTCACAGATATGGGCAACGACGATAACAGACAATCAGAAATCAACGAGAAGGCGCTGCGACTCATGGAACCCGGTGCCGACATCTCCGACGAACAGCTCGACGAGCTGCGCGCCGACGACCAGCTGCAGGATACCTGCCGCGACCTGCAGGCGGCCGCCATGAGCATCCGCGAGGACCAGCAGCACGTCGATGTCGACGGTGAACTGCAACGCCTCCACCGACGTCTCCAGCCCAAGGCTGCCGAGCGGCCCCTACGCCGCTGGTGGGCTGCCGCCGCCGTCGCCCTGTTCCTCGTGGCGGGAGGCGCCTGGTGGGTGTCGTCCCATCGTGCCCCCGCCGACAACACCGACGTGTCGGCATACGTCACCGTCCTGCAGGGCGATGACGAGACCCGTCAGGTGACGCTCCAGACCGACGAGCGCACCACCGTCCTGCCCTCGCGCGAGCACCGGCAGGGAGGCACCGCCACCGCCGCCGGCACCCTCGAGGCTGCCCGGCTGCGGGCAGAGACCGTCAAGCTCACCGTGCCCCTGGGCAAGACCTACCGCGTGGTCCTCGCCGACGGCAGCGAGGTGTTCATGAGTCCCGACAGCCGCCTCGTCTTCCCCACCGCCTTCAAGGGCGCGCGCCGTGAGGTGCTCCTCGAGGGAGAAGCCTATTTCCGCGTCGCCAAAGACGCCCGCCATCCCTTCGTCGTCACCACGCCCCGTGTCACCACCACCGTCCTCGGCACCGAGTTCCATGTCTGCTGCTACGACCATGCCGCAGCCACCGTCACCCTTGTCAGCGGCAGCGTCACCGTACGGCCCGCCGCCAACGGCGACAGTCCCCAGACCGCTGCCGACAGCACCCGGGAGGTCACCCTCAAGCCAGGCCAGCAGGTGTCCGTGGCTGATCGCCAGCTGTCCGTCACCGATGTCGACACCGACCCCTACACCTACCGTGTGCAGGGATTCTTCTATTTCGACCAGTCCACCCTCGCCGACATCATGAAGTCCGTAGGCAAGTGGTACAACATGTCCGTGGAGTTCCGCAACCGACAGGCCCTCTCCTATAAGATGCGATTCATCGCCGAGCAGGACTCCGGACTGAACGTCGTCCTGCAGCGTCTCAACAGCCTCGAGAAATTCACCGTCAGACAGGAAGGCTCCAAACTCATCGTCGAGTAAGGGCAACAACGAACTGCTGACGTACCTTCCCAGCACACCAAAAGAAAAAGGAGAAAGGAGAAAAGAAAAGGGGGGACGTTTCTTGGGCATCATTGAGGATACTTCTGTCTGAGAAAAACAATAGAAAAACAAGTTGATTCTTTGGTTTTCTCCTCATTTTTTTGTACCTTTGCGATAGAAAGCCCTTCAGTATTTGTATGTTGGTGAAAAGCTTTCAACCATGACCATTAACACTTTTTTTTAACTATCACTGCAGTGAGAGACTCCTATCACTGGAGTGAGAGGATCCTTTCACTGCAGTGATAGGCTTCTATTTTGTGCCTGATTGTACCCTGAATGACGGCAGAAAGTACCGTAAAAAATAACCGAATGTACCATAAAACATGGGTGATGGTACCTGAAGTAACAACTCCCATTATACTCTCCCCCTCCCCTGCCCTTCGGGCTTCTCTTATGACCATCTAGGAAAGGTTATCGTGGGCACAAAAGAGGCAGCCGCCACCAACTGCAGATCCTTCGGGCGAAGGGGTTCCGTATGGTTGGTGACGGCTGTCTGCCGGATGGTCCCCCAGGGGGGACGCGGGGTTACTGCCGCAAGGCGGGGTTGACAACGGGCAGCTGACTCTCTGCCTTGGGTTTCTTGAAAGCGTACTCCATGTCGTCGACGATGATGGCACGGGGCGTGACAAAGCTGCAGCCGACATTGTTGAACAGCGTGTTGAGCTCGTTCTGCTCCTTCGAGCTGGTGAGCACATGCAGGAGCTGGGTCTTGTCGGGCATGGGCATCTCGCTGACCCGCACGAGGGTCTCCTCGCCGGTGCGCACATTGACTCGGTAGAGGCAGGGCGTGAAGCCGGAGGGCTGACGGACAACGTAGGTCCACTGGAGTCCGGCACTGGCTGCCTGACGGCAGAGGACGGACATGAGCTTGCCGAGGGGCTTGGCACCGTCGATGGTGACCTGCAGGACGCCGGGGGCGCAGCTGGAGGTGACGGCCTTCTCGGGGTTGTCGACGAAACGGTCGTTGCCGGTGCTCTCAAGACTGTTGAGGGCGGGATAGCGGCCGCAGAGAAGACGGGTCATGAAGCCGTTGCGGACGAGTGTCAGGTCGGCGGCAGGGGCGACTCCGTTGGCATCGGCGGTGACGCTGCCGAGGAGGGGAACGCCCTGGGCGCCGTTGAGCGACGCGAGCTGGCGGATGCTGATCTTACGGTCGAGCATGCGCTTGCCGACGAGCAGACTGCCCACTCCGCTGTTGTCCTGCAGACTGCGGCGGGCAAGGAGCAGCGGCGAGACGACCTGGTCGGAGAAGCTGTAGGCGACGATGTCGCCCTCGAACATCATGGGACCGATATAATAGTCGGTGAGCGCCTCGGCACGGCTGATGGCCATGAGACGGTCGGCAAACTGACGGACGGTCTGACGCAGGGCGTCGGCGTCCCAGCGGGTGTTGCGCTGGCAGGTGGTGACATACTTGTCGTTGTACTCCTGTCCGTCGCGGGTGCGCACGGTGGCGCTGACGACGATCTCGGCAAAGCCGGTGCGGGTCTTGCGACGGATGCCCTCGGAGGTGACACGGTAGGTGTCGTTGTCCATATTGTTGATGTCGACACGGGTGCGGTAGAGCTCAGGATAGTCGGCGAGGACGAGCGACAGCTGCTGTGCCAGACGGGCATAGAAGGCCTTGTCGGGGGCGGGCTCACCGGCGGCATCGCCATCGACGAGCTCGCAGGGCTGCAGGCTGAGCATGTCGGGCACGGCGGTCTCCTCCTGCGGCATGGGCGTGGCGGCAAGGAACGTCTGCTTCTGCGCCATGGCGTTGAGGGCGTACTTATACATCTGGTCGGTGGCGCCCCACAGCTGGCGGCGGATATTGTCGTAGCTGACCTGCTCGGAGAAATCGACGGGCAGGAGCTGGCCCTGCTGGGTGTCGCTGAGATGGGCGGCGCTGCCTACGGACACGTTGACGCTGCCACGGGTGACGACGGGCACGGTGCTCTGGAAGAGGATGCCGCCGAGCGACGCGGAGACGTAGTGCTGGCGGATGCGGCCGAGGGTGTAGTTGACGAAGCAGGGCGCGGGATAGCCGGGATAAGCCAGCTGGGCCATGCTGCGCTCCATCTCGTCGGTCATGGCGCGGAAGATGATGTCGGACTCGGAACCGCCGACGGCTTCAGTGACGGCGGGCGCGGGCAGCACCTTGGGCGACACGTTGTCTTTCTGCTTGCGCTGCGTCTCGACCTTCGACACGAAGATCATGGGCGACGACGCCGACACGGGCACCCACCCGGACTCGGCGCCACACTGGCCGATGAACGTGCTGCTCTCGTCGCCTGCGGCAACGATGTTGGAGAACATGGAGAGGGGCGTGCCGATGAGGTCGACTCCACGCACAAGCTGGTCGGGACGGCCGTCGGTGAACACGCGGTAGACCTCGAGGGGCGTGACATTGAACGAATTGAGGCTGCCGCCCTCGCCGGTGAGGGTGTAGCCGTTGCGCACGGTGGTGAAATAGTAGCCGTAGTCCTTGCCCTGACGGCGCGCCTCGGCGATGAGCATGTCGCGGAGCTGCTGCGAGGTGTAGGGCTGGGTGGTCTCGACGATGAGGTTGGACTGGCGCGACACGGGGTCGTTGCCGCCGCTGGTGCGCCCGTGGCCGTTGCTCACGGGGAAGCCGTCGAGGGGCACACGGCTCATGAGGAACTCGCTGAGGACACCGTCGCGGACACAGTCGACTCGGCGGGCGCGCACGCCCTCGTCGTCGTAGGCGTAGCCGCCGTTGAGGTCACGGCCGCCATAGCTGTGGATGGTGGGGTCGCAGCGCACCTGGAAGGTGGCGGGGAGAACGCGCTCGCCGACCATCTTCTTGAACGTCTGGCCGCCGCTCTTCATGCGGTGACCCTCGAGACGGTGACCGAAGATCTCGTGGAAGAACACGCCGCTGGCGGGTCCTGACAGGAGGGCGGGACCGGTGTAGGGGTCGGCGACAGGAGCGGTGCGCAGGGCCTTGAGCCGCTCGATGAGCCGGAGGGCGTCGCTACGGAGCGTCGCCACGTCGGGCAGACGGTCGACGGAGAGGGCGAAATAGTCCTGATAGAGGGGACAGATCATGCCGTCGACGGCCTTGATGGACGCCGACATGATGATGCGGGCGGAGTGGCGGTTCTGGACGACGGTGGTGCCGTCGGAGTTGACGAGGTAGTTGCGGGTGGTCTCGACGTCGAGCTCGAGCTTACCGTCGTCGATGTCGGGGCACTGGAGGAAGACGGCTGACACCTGGTTGAGCCGCTGCTTCCACGCCTCAAGGTCGATATCGCCGGTGCGGGCGTCGAGGGGTGCCTCGTAGTACTGCTCGACGGGAGCGGCAGAGAAACAGGGTGCCTGGTCCTCGTTGTCGGTGCCGGTGAGCATCTTCGAGCGCGCCTGCTCGTACTGCGTGACGGCTATCTGATAGCGGCGCAGGGTCTCGTTCCAGACGGCCTGACGAAGGGCGGGAAGCGTGAGTCCCTCAATGGGCACGGGCTCGCCCTGCACATTGCGCTGGCCGGGCTGGGCACCACTGCCCTGGTTGACATACTTATAGTTGTCGAGCTGCGGACTGCCGATGCGGATCTGCGGGGTGACCATGCGCTGACGGGAGGTCGACGCGGTGGCGGCACCCAGGGTGCTGCTGACGGACGCCGAGCGGATGTCGGCGAGGCGCAGGCTCATGAAATAGGCGGGCACGGGACGCTGGCGCAGCTGGCTGAGGTTGTAGGCCAGCTCGCCACGGAGCACCTGCACGACGGAGTCGCCGTCGGCGGTCTGCGCCACGGAGAACAGGCTGCAGCAGAGGCCCAGCAGGAAGAACAGTTTTCTCATAAGGACGTTCAAGGTTGTTTACTATCGATTTGGTTGAGCCGCTCCAGGTTTGAACGGTACTGCTTGGCGATACTCTCGGGACCGCGGACAGCGTTCTCGAAATAGCGGCGTATCTTCGCACGCTGGGCGGGCGTAGCCTTCGCGTACTGCTTCATGAGCAGACCGTTGAGGATGCCGATGTAGGTGTCGTTGTCGGGGATGTCGCGCAGACGGCGGTCGAAATAGCCGGCCATGCCGTCGATGTCTTTCTCGATGACATAGAGGGCCACGCGCGGCAGATGGTGGATGCCGTCGTCCATGGGCATGTCGAGCATGGAGGTGAGCAGGGCTGCCTTGCGCACGTCGGCGACACTATACTCGTGGGGACGCTCGTCGGCAACAAGGTACATGTCGCGGCGGTACATGTCGAAGACCATCCGGTTGAGCACCTCCTTGCCGAGGTGGCGGATGAGACGGTCGTGGTCGAGCATGAGACGGTCGAAGAACGGACTGCGGTAGTCGATGGTGGCGAAGAGCAGCTCCATATAGTCGCGGCTGTAGCGGACGGACTCGTCGGCCTCGTCGTAGATGCGGATGAGCGCGGGCGTGGCATCCTGGTCGTGCGCCATGAGGGCACGGACATACGCCATGCCGTTCTTCATCGAGGGCTCGGCGTCGAAGGCGGCGGCAAGATTGTCGAGCGACTGCGACGGGTCGAGGGCTGCGTCGACACGCTTAACGAACTCGGCGGCATCGAACGACGCCCCCACGAGGCGGTTGACCTCGCGACCCTGACCGTCGATGATGAGGAAAGTGGGGAACGACTTGACGGCGAACTGCTGCATGAGGTCCTTGCCCTCGCCTTTCTCCATGTCGACCTTGATGCAGACAAACTTACGGTTGAAATAGTCGCCACAGACCTTCTGCGGGAAAATCTCTGCCGACATCTTGTGGCAGGGACCGCACCACGAGGTGTAGCAGTCGACGAACAACAGTTTCTTCTCTTTCTTGGCCTTCTGGAGCGCCTGCTTGAAGGTGACGCCCTCGACGAAACGGGTGCCGTCCTGCTGTGCCCGGACGGGGGTCAGGGCAAGGAGGAACAGCAGGAGGGAAATGATTTTTCTCATAGGTGAAAATATGGTTTTGCTATATGATTATTCGGATGTGTATGCGATTTGAATAAAAACGGACGGCGCTTACTTCGCCAGCTCCTTCTCGATCATCGCCTTCAGCTCGGGCGTGGAGGGACGCGGAGCATTGGTGGAGACGGTCGTTCCCTGCTTGGAGAAGACCATGAAGCGGGGTACGCCGTCGAGCTGGTAGTCGTCGACGATGACGCCCTTGTTGTTGGAGAACAGCTGGACGCCGCCAAGGCCTTTCTCACGCACAAACTGGGTCCACTTGGCGTGGTCGGTGTCGATGGACACGCTGATGAACACCACGTCGCGGCCCTTCATCTGCTTCTCCAGCTCCTCGAGATGGGGAATCTCGGCCTTGCAGGGCGCGCACCACGTTGCCCACACATCGACGACGACCACCTTGCCGCGGTAGTCGGAGAGGGAACGCTTCGTGCCGTTGAGGTCGGGATAGGTGAAGTCGATCCAGGCAGCGCCCTCCTGGTTGACGAGGATGCGGCGCCTGAGCAGGTCGTAGCGCGCACGGTCGGCGGGGAGCACGAGGGAGCCGTTCTTGGCGTCGAACGTCTGCAGGTCCCAGATCATGCCGCGCTCGATGGCGTTGAGGATGAACGTGGAGCGGAGCTCAGGACAGGAGATGTCGTCGGCAACAAACTCGGCGGAACCGCCCATCTGACCATTGTAGATGATGTGGCGGCCGAAGCCGTAGAGCATGAGCAGGTCGAAAGCAACGGGCGAATAGCGCATGACACTCATGTCGCTGAACACGTCGGTGGAGAACAGCGTCCGGATGTATTGGGGGTAGTCGGCCTGTGTGTTGAAGCACATGCCCTGGTCGAACATGTGGAGGACGTCGAGCATGGTCAGATACTTGAGCACCTGACGGGCGTCGGCGTCGAAGCGGGCGTTGCCGGTGTTAAGGCCGGACAGGAGTGCAGCCACCTCGTCGGTGGAACGGGTGATGGCCTTGTGGAACTCCTCGGCGGGTTTGCCACGGCCCTCGGCAGTATAGACGAGCTGGCGCAGCGGCGACATGATGGAGATCCAACGGGCGAAGACCTCGTTCTCCTTGCCGAGCTTACCGGTGAGCACGCCCTGGCCGCGGTCGACACGCAGGTCGATGGTATCGCCCTGCCCCACGTAGAGGGGATAGAACTCGCCCTGGGAGCCGATGAAGACAATCTGCCCCAGGATGCCGAGGGTGTTGTCTACTCCGAACTGGAAGGCGTAGTCCTCGGGTTTCAGAATGTTGGCAAGCACCTGATGGAGGTTGCCGTTGTCGACGGTGCCGACATAGATTTCCTTGGCTAAGATGTTCTGAACACCAGCCTTCTTAAAGCTGCCCTTGATAATCGTAGTCTGGGCTACTGTCACCGTTGCCGAGAGCAGCAACAGTGACAGAAACAGAATGATATTTCGTCTCATTTTCCTAAAAAATATAGATTTGATTATTTCATACAGTCGTCGAGCATGGGCTTGATGATCTCCCACTTCTCCATCACACGGGGATAGGCCTCGTACATGGCGCGGAACTCAGCGTCGGTGTAGGTGAAATAGGCCTCGGTGAACATGTTCACGTCGTCCTGCTCGGAGGGCGAGGTGTTGAAGTAAGGCGGCGCGGCGTCGAGGAAACCAGCCCAGAGCATCTTGTCCTTGGCCTGCACAGACCAGTCGTACGGGTCGAAGGGACAGCCCGGCATGTTGTTGGCGTTGAAATACCACGTGGAGTAGTTGTAGACGTCGTGGGCCTCGTAGATGGCACGCGACACGCCATAGAAGCGTTTCAGGCCCTCCTCGTAGGTGATGTCGCCGGTGAGCTTCTTACCGATGTAGGAGCGCAGCACGACGGCGCGCAGCTTCTTGGTCTGCTCAGCCTGGTAGGAGGCGAGCAGCGACGCCTTGGTGATGACGAGGGTGTTGAGTCCCACATAGACATCGTCGTTGGAGCCGTTGATGCCCTCGACCAGCAGGATGCTGTGGATATGGAGGAAAGAGGGTATCTGCGGCATGAGCTGGGTGCTGAGGTAGCGGATGGCGTCGGGGAGGACGGCACGGTCGGCATAGATGAAGGTGTTGTAGAACGCATCGCCGTAGGACGACTGTCCGCCACCGATGGCTGCATTGAGGGTCAGCGTCTTGTAGTAGGTGTACTCGTGTCCGAAGACGTCGACGCGCTGCTGGGTGCCGATGGTGTCGTTGAAGAAGATGGGGATGCGATACTGCTTGAAGAACTCGTAGGCGGCATGCTGAGCCGGGTCGGAACTGTCGGCAATCTGGAACCAGTCTTGCTCGTAGTCGGGGAACGACGTCTCTTCCTCGCTGCAGGAGGTAAGGAACGCGATGCCCAGCAGCGGAAGAACCATCAGTACATGATATACTGTTCGGGTTATATAATTCATCTTTTTCATTGCTAAAATGGGATTAGTGTTTCATTTCTCTTGTCTTACGCTCAAGGTTGCGGATCTCGCCCCGGTTGAAGTTGATGGTCTCGTCGGGAACGGGGATGACCCAGGCTGCCTGGTCTTTCTGATAGGACTCGAGCACGTAGTAGCCCACCTGCTCGGCAGTACCCTTCGACGCATTGTAGGCGTAGGCGGGATGGTTGATGGTGAAGTCGGCAGAGAGCGGGTACTTAGAGTTGACCGCATAGCGGCGGAGGTCGAACCAGCGGTGGCCCTCGAAGCAGAGCTCACGGCGGCGCTCGTCGCGGATGAAGTTCATGAGCTGGCTGTCGTCGGTGGGAGCAGCTGCGGGAGCGGCGAAGCGCTTGGCGCGCAGGCTGTTGATGGTCTGGGCAGCCTCGCCGGTCTTGCCGAGCATCAGCTGTGCCTCAGCCTTGTTGAGCACTACCTCGGCGAGACGAAGCAGGAACATGGCGGAGACGCCCTCGGTGTCGTTGTAGGTGGCCCACGTCTTATACTTGTCGGGCATCACGGAGTTGGTGTTGGACGTGTGGCGGAAGTAATGGGTCAGACGCAGGTCGTCGTTCTCGTATTTCTCCATGAGGTCGTCGGAGGCACGGAAGCAGGAGGCCACGGAATAGGGCATCCAGTTGCTGTCGTAGGCAGTACCCTCGTCGGCATAGATGCAGGGAATCTCGTTCTGGCTCATGGTGAAGATCACGTCCCTGGACGACTTGCAGAGCACGTTGGTGCCCATGGCATGGGTGTTCAGGTCGGTGAGCGCATAGGGAGAGCCGTCGAAGGCGGCAGCACACTCAACCACCTTGTCGTAGTCCTCCATATAGAGGGCGACGCGGGTCTGCAGGGCCTTGGCGGCATAGTAGCCGGCACGCAGCTTGGTGTCGGGGTTGTAGCCCTTGAGCTGCTCGGCGGCGATGTCGAGGTCGCGGGCAATCTGTCCCCACACCTCGGCATTGGTGTTGCGGGAGAAGTAGCGGTCCTCGATGGTCTCGCTGATCTTCAGGGGCACGCAGAAGTCGCTGCTGGCAGTAGCCTTGGAGTAAGGCATGCCGTAGACATTGGCGAGCTGGGTGTAGTAGAAGGCACGCAGGAAATGAGCCTCGCCGGAGACGTGGGCCATGAGCTGCTCGTCGGCGGCATTCTCGGGCTGGATCTTCTCCGTCTGGAAGATGATGGCGTTGATGGCACCGATGCGCTTGTAGATGTTCGCCCAGGAGCCGTCGGTCCACTTCTTGTTCAGGTCGTCCATGTTGGGGTCGGCAGCCCAGCGGTACATGGCTCCGAGCACATGGAGCGGCGAACAGGTGCTGGACGTCTGGATAGACTCGTTGAGCATGAGCACGTCGGCGTCGTCGTCGAGTGCATGGACATACGCCATGATGTAG
>JAEEXN010000076.1 GCA_016291595.1 Prevotella sp. | reverse complement strand
CCCATCTCGAACAAAGACAGAGTCGTATCATCCTATTATTCTGACACTTACGGAGTATTTCTTATTCTTCCTTCAGGATTCTTTCAGCCATCAGTTTGCCAGCGTCGTAGGCTTTCTGCAGGTCCTCTTGCCAATGTGCGTCGCGCCACTGCCGTTTGGCTTCCTCGGAGAAACCAGCCAGCTCGTAACGGTCGTAGTTTTTCACCTGATAGGTGTTGTAGGCGATAAGCCGGTCGGGCTCGCCAAGGGCAGCGGAGAGACAGTACTCCATAGAGCCGTAGCCCTGACTGTTGTTACGCTCAGGAGTGCCGTTCATGGTCTCTACGAGAAGCACGGGCATGCGCTTGGGTGCCGTGAGGCTGTAGTCGTTGTAGGAGAGCCAGGGGAACGCGAGGCGCTCGAGGAAGGTGCGCATCTGTCCGGTGACGTCGCCGAAATAGATGGGGGAGCCCAGCACCAGTCCGTCGGCACAGGCAATATCGTCGAGGACAGGGGTCAGCGCGTCCTTGAACTTACACACGTTGGATGCCCTACCCTTCAGCTTGCATGCCATGCAAGACATGCAGCCCTTGTAGTCGAGCGCGTAGAGGCGTACGGTCTTCACGTTAATCTCGCTGCTCACAGAGGCGGCTCCCTCGGCGAACTGCTGGAGGATGGCGGCGGTATTGAAATTCTTGCGCGGGCCGCCGTCGATAATGATAATGGTCTTCATATGAAAATGTTTGGTTAGAAACTGGGGTTACGGGGTTGGCTGGTCGGGTTGCTGGCCGTCATGGGCTTTCCAGGCGCACTCGGTAATGCGCATGTCGGTGAACAGGGCGGTAAACGAAGAGTCCTCGGGCGAACAGGCATAAATGCCGAAACGAATCTCGCCGGCAGCAGCCGCCATGTGGCAGACACGCATCTGACTGAACTCTACGCCATCGGTGGAGCACTCGATGCAGTAGTCGTCGTCGCGGCGCGAGAAACGGTACCACATGGTCTTCACGTCAGCGGCAATGGCGGTGGTGGCCCAGTCGGAATAACCTTGATTGGTGACCACGCTGCCCAGATGCTGAAACGCCTCGTTCTCATACTCTACGGAGCATTTCAGCCAGTTGTCGCTGTCGAGGTACATGACGATGCCACACTGGTCGAAACGATGGTGGCTTTGAGTGAAGTCGGTCTTCACGACGAAGCTGAAGAAGCGCTCACGGGTCTTCAGCTGGAGCACAGGCGCGTTGTCGTTCTGAAAATGATAGTAGGTGCGCTGCCACAGGTCGGTGTGGGGCGCGGTGGTGATGGCGATAGTGTCGCCCCTGAACTCAAAGGCAGCGGGCTCGCGCGTCCACTGGAGATTGTCGAGGGGGATGCGGCCACTGTCGGCAAGTGCCACCTGCACATCGTCGACAAAATCGGCTGACGGACGTTTCTGGTCCTTACTGTTACAGCCCACGAGAGCTGCCGTTGCTACAATAGCCATTAGCATATAGTGTCTCTTTTTCATGATGGTGTTTATTGATATAATGATGTAATGGTTTCCTATCTCATGCGGGGGCTACTCGCTGTAGTTATGGTCGACGACGACCACTACCTTCATCTCGGGCACAAAGGGCTGAATCTCGGCGGTAAGGCGGCTGACGAGGGCATCATCGTCGTGGACAGTGATGTCGGGCACCACATCGACAGAGAGCATATTGTCGCGCTCGGAATACAGGAAGCCGTGCACCTGAACGATGTCGCGGTGGGCGGCAAGCGTCTGCATCACCTTCGACTGCAGTTCGGCACGGCGGTTGGCGCCCGTGGCGACAGCATAGACGCCGACGGTCATGATGATGCCGTGGAGCTGGAACATCTCGGTGGATATCTGCCGGGTGAGGCGGTGGATGTCGTGGGCTGACATCGTGTCGTAGACGTTGATATGGAGGGAACCTATCTTCACGTCGTGTCCGTAGTTGTGGAGAATGAGGTCGAAGACTCCATGGACACCCTCGAAGGCCGATACCTCCTGCCGTATCTGGCGGGTAAGCTCGGCGGGGATGCTGGCACCCAGCAGCTCGTTAACGGGCGAGGCAAGCATCTCGACACCTGCCTTGATGATGACCAGCGAGATGAGCGCGCCCAGGATGCCGTCGAGGGACACGTGCCACAAGAGCATGACACCGGCGGAGACGAGCGTGGCGAGGGTGATGACGGCATCGAAGAGGGCATCGGAGCCGGAGGCGATGAGCGCGTCGCTATTGAGCTGCTCGCCCTTGCGCTTGACATACTGTCCGAGGATGAGCTTCACCACGATGGCGACGATAATGACGATGAGCGTGAGCGTGGTATAGCTGGGCTCCGTGGGATGGAAGATTTTCTTGACTGACTCGATGAGTGAGGTGATGCCCGCCGACAAGACAATGACGGCAATGATGATAGCACTAAAATACTCGATGCGCCCGAAACCGAAGGGATGCTTACGGTCGGCTGGCCGCTGCGAGAGCTTGGTACCCACAATGGTGATAACACTCGACAGGGCGTCGCTGAGGTTGTTGACAGCATCCATAACGATGGCGACAGAACTGGCGAGGATGCCTACCACGGCCTTGAAGCCTGCCAATAGAACGTTGGTGGCGATGCCGATCCAACTGGTCTTGATAATCTGTGAACTACGGTCCATAGGAAAATGAATATCTGTTTGTTGACTGAAAGGGAGCGCGCCACACAGATGGCTGCCGCATGCCTACAAGACTGCAAATATAATAAAAAAAACGGTGTTACCGACGGTTTCTGCTATTTTTTCGCTGCGGACGAAGAAAAAAACACGTGCGAACCTACACGTAACTATCGTCGCGGAAACGGCGTCACGGGGGGAGCAGAACAGGCTCCCGGCGCGTACCTATTAAATAAAGATAAAAAACAAGGGCGAATGGGAATTTGTACGAAATAAATTTGTATTTTTGCAAAATCGGTATGACCTTCACGCCTTTTGGTTACAGTCTGAAAGCAAACAGATATGGCGTCACAGTCGGAACAACGGGGAGAACAAATAACATCCCCCCCACGAAACGGGTTGTTGCCAATACACGCATGCGAGAGAAAGGGAATGAGCCGACAGGGCGGGAATGCCGACAGTCGTTGTTAAACTCAATACGGAATCAACATGAAACACTATCTGAAGAAATTAGAGGACACGGTTCGCGCACAATGGAACCAGAAGGCACTCTGCGACTACGGAGGCGACGCATTCACATATGCGGATTTGGCCACGAGTATAGAAACATTCCGGCTTTTCATGGCTGACGCCGGCATCACTAAGCGCAACAAGATTGCCATCTGCGCTCGCAACTCAGCCCGCTGGGCAATGGCGTTCTGGGACATCAATGTGAACGGCTGCGTGGCAGTTCCGCTACTGGCAGACTTTCACCCGAACAGCGTGGCTGCCCTGACGCGCCACTCAGACAGTGTGATGCTCTTCACCGACGAGGACATCTGGCAGAAACTGAGTCCTGAACAAATGCCTGAACTAAAGGCTGTTATCAACGTGAAGGACAACAGGTTACTATGGCACCGCGATGAGAGAGTAGCAAGGGCATGGGGAAACCGCGGGAGGGTGTTCAAGAAACGCCATCCAAAGGGACTGAAAGTCGAGCAAGTGAGCTACTCAACAAACAACTGGGACAAGCTAGCCATCATCAACTACACATCGGGAACGACGGGTAACCCCAAGGGGGTAATGCTCACCTACGGCGCACTCTCGGACACCGACGAGTTCAGCAACACGCACTTCCCGAACAAGCCCGGCGAGACCATCGTCTCGATGCTCCCCATGGCGCACATGTACGGACTTGCCATCGAGTTCATCCATCCCAATGTGGACGGTGTCACCGTCTACTTCCTCGGCAAGACGCCCTCACCCACGACCCTGCTGAAGGCAATGCAGGAGGTGAAGCCCTATATGGTGGTGACGGTGCCGCTGGTCATGGAGAAGGTCTATGCCAACTCCATCAAGCCGGCGCTCGAGAAGATGAAATGGATGAACAAAGTACCCCATGCGAACAAGCTGCTTTACGCGATTGTACGCAAGAAGATACTGTCGGCATTCGGCGGCCGTGTACGCTGTTTTATTATGGGCGGTGCCGCCCTCAAGCCCGAAGTGGAACAATGCGTCCAGGATATTCGGTTGCCCTTTACTGTGGGCTACGGTATGACGGAGGCGTGTCCGCTGCTCGGCTGGGAGTGGTGGACGGACTTCGTGCCAGGCTCTTGTGGTAAGCCAGTCCACGAGATACGAATCGACTCGGACGACCCGCAGAACGTTGCAGGCGAGATTCAGGCTCGCGGAAAGAACATCACGGTGGGATACTACAAAAACCCGGAAGCCAATGCCGTAGCATTTACCGACGACGGATGGTTCCGCACGGGAGACCTGGGAACGATTGACGAGAATGGTAACATCTTCATCCGAGGGCGCATCAAGTCGATGATCCTGAACTCGTCGGGACAGAACATCTACCCGGAAGAACTGGAGGCTGTGCTGTCGGGCTGCCCGTATGTGGCGGAGTCGCTGGTCGTTGACCGCGAGGGGAAAATCGTGGCACTCGTGTATGCGGATATCCCCGACGATCTGGACGCCGAGTCGAGGAAGGGTATTCCCGAACTGATTCGCACCGCCGCCAACAAGTCGCTGCCCGCCTACAGCAAGATTAACAAGGTGGAACTGGTGGACGTGCCCTTCGAGAAGACACCGAAGATGAGCATCAAGCGATTCTTATATAAATAAATCGGAGACGAAAACACATATTGTATCAGCAGGGCTAAACACAAGCGCTGCTAATATGAATAAGCCCAGCCTGCCATCGACACGACGCATGGCGGACGGATAGCTATAGTAACGAGCCTTATGCCAAAAGAGAGAAACAAGGCGGACGAATACCGCGAGAAAGCCTACGCAGGCGACACCAAGGCGATGAACAACCTCGGCGTCTGCTACGAGCGTGGCACGGGTGTGAAGGTAAGCCTGGAGCTGGCATTCGAGTGGTACATGAGAGCAGCTCAGCTGGACGACGTCTACGGCTGTTACAACGTGGGCGAATGCTACTACCACGGGAAGGGCGTGGAGCAGAATGCCGAGCTGGCGTTCGAGTGGTACATGAAGGCAGCTGACAAGGGCGACATGCAGTCGCAGGTGAATGTGGCGAACGCCTACTATCTGGGAAATGGCGTCGCAGCCGACCACCACAAGGCGTTCCTGTGGTACCGTGAGGCGGCCTTCCAGGGTCACGTACAAAGTCAGAAGAATTGCGGTGCGGCATTCTGGAACGGCGATGGTGTGGAGAAGAACCTCGAGGAGTGCGCCTTCTGGTACGAGCTGGCGGCTCAGGGCGGCGACGCACAGGCACAGTTTGCCATCGGCTGGTTCCACATGACGGGCAACGGTGTACCTGTCGACAAGCGGAAAGGTCTCCGATGGATTCATAAATCCACCTTCCAAGGCTACAAACCCGCCATCGACTACTGCAAGGAAAATGGGTATGACTGGTATTAAATCCAGTTGGCACTTAAGAGTGGATTGTGTGCAGTTTGGTTACAGGCAGTTCACGATGCCATAGGGCGTTAGTCTCTGAAGCGTGAGCTCCATGGTTTCTCGAACGCCCATAAACCCCATAAATCCCCAAACACCTAGAACTTTAATACCACTAAGGTTCCAACTCCTAATTTCTATCTTTATTAACTATTCAGTAAAAAAATCGTGCGTTTTAGATTTTTTATTTATATTTGCATCATGATTTCCTGAAAGGATGACTTTTGACAAGACAACGAACTATTTATGGCTATGAACGGACAAGAAAGGATCAAGACTGACAAAGCGGTTCTCACGATGGAATACCTGCCATCGCTCAACTACTCGATGGTGAACAGCAACGCTGAGACTTGCTATAAATTTGTGCTGGAAAACACAGAGTCACGAGACTGGCAACAGATATGTATAAGCATCAGAGGGGAGTTTATCAAGGACTATACACACCACATAGATTTCTTGCGTGGAGGACACTCCGTGCAAGTGAACGCGGTAAGCATTATGCCCGACATTGAACTGCTGGGCGAGATTACCGAGGCTGTCAACACGTCGTTCACGGTAAGCATTGAAGAGACAGACAAATTGCTGCTCGAAGAGGACCTGCCCATCACGCTGCTGGCCTACGACGAGTGGGCTGGCGCCAATGTCATGCCCGAAAACATCGCCTCGTTCGTAGTGCCGAACAATCCGCTTTTGTCGAGAATTCAGGTGGCGGCCGCCAAGTTTCTGGAAAAATGGACGGGCTCGGCAGCGCTGGATGAGTATCAGACGCAAGACCGCAACAGAGTGCGCGCTCAGGTGGCTGCCATCTATGAGGCGCTGCGGTCGGAGGGAACCGTCTACTCTGCCCCACCCGCCAGTTTCGAGGAAAGCGGACAGCGCATCCGACTGGCTGACAAGGTGTTGACAGAGAAACTGGGCACCTGCATCGACACCTCGCTGTTGATGGCGTCGTGCCTGGAGGCTTGCGACATCTACCCCATCATCGTCATCCTGAAAGGGCACGCCATGGTGGGTGCCTGGCTGACTCCCATCGTGAGCCCGCAGATGGTGGGCGACGACGTGAGCCTGCTGCTCAAGGAGACTGCCGACGGCAACAACAACCTCGTACTGCTCGAGTCGTCCACTATCGCGTCGTCGGAGAACATAGGATTCGAGGATGCCGTCAAGAGCGCCATGCTGAGACTTAGGGACGAGAGCCAGTTTGTCTGTTTCGTCGACATCCACCGCTGCCGGTTGGGTAACATACGTCCGCTGCCCCAACGGGTAGAGAGGAACGGCACATGGACATTTGTAAACGAGGGCGTGGAGCACCAGAACGCAACGGATCACGTGAGCACTCTGAATCACTACGACCTGCGTCTGGAAGATGCCGGCAAGCCCGTCACCCGACAGATGATCTGGGAGCGGAAACTGCTGGACTTCTCGCTCCGGAACAACCTTCTCAACACCCGTCTGGGAAGAAGGGTCGTTCCATTCATCTCTTTCGAGATAGAGCATCTGGAAGACCACCTGCAGAACAACGAGGACTACTCCATCACTCCGTCGCCGGGCAAGAAAATAGAGCCCAACGACGAGGGAATGTACGACTCCGTACACCAAGCCTCAGAATACCAGGAACTGGTTTCAGAGATGATTAAGAGCCACAAGATCGTATCCTACCTGACCGAGACGGAGCTGCAGAGTGCGCTGACCTACGTCTACCGTACGGCACGTACCTCGCTGGAGGAGAACGGAGCCAACAGTCTGTTCTTGGCGTTGGGTATGTTGCGGTGGTTTGAGACCGCAAGAAGCGAGCAGCCGCGCTATGCCCCCATCCTGCTGCTTCCCGTCGACATCATCCGCAGGAGCGGCAACAACTATGTGTTGCGCAAGCGCGATGACGACATCATGCTCAACATCACGCTCGTGGAGTTGCTGAAACAAAGCTTCAAGATTAACCTCGACAGTCTGAAGGAGCTACCCACAGACCAGAGCGGCGTCGACGTGAAGAAGATTTTCACCTACTTCAGACGAGCCATCATGGAACAGAAGAGATGGAATGTGCTGGAGGAGTCGATGCTCGGACTATTCTCGTTCAACAAGTTCGTGATGTGGAACGACATCCACTCGAATGCCGACAAACTGGCAGAGAACCTGGTAGTGGCGTCGCTAATTGAGAACAAGGACAAGCAGGAACAGACCGACGACATTGTGGACGCCCGGATAATAGACAAGCAGAACTCGCCCGCCGATTTTTCCATCCCGCTCGACGTGGATTCCTCGCAAATG
Organism: Prevotella sp.; assembly: GCA_016291595.1. Lineage (GTDB taxonomy): Bacteria > Bacteroidota > Bacteroidia > Bacteroidales > Bacteroidaceae > Prevotella. The sequence continues at coordinate 7,196 of JAEEXN010000076.1, read as the reverse complement.
GAAGCCATCGTAGAGTCAGGACGTGGCAGGACATTCATTCTGCACGGTCCCCCGGGCACAGGTAAGTCGCAAACCATCACCAACATGATTGCCAATGCCCTCTACCAAGGGCGCAGGGTGCTTTTTGTTGCCGAGAAAATGGCAGCCTTGTCGGTGGTACAGTCGCGACTGGAGAAGATAGGGCTGGCACCATTCTGCCTGGAGTTGCATTCCAACAAGGCAACGAAAAAGCATTTCCTCGAGCAGATGGAGCAGGTGCTGAACGTCACAAAGATCAAGGAACCGGAAGAGTTTGCCATGGTAGCTGACGAACTGTTCCAGCAGCGAAAAAGCCTGATTAACTATATGGAGGCCCTGCACAAGAAGGGCTCCAACGGCCTGAGTCTCTACGAGTGCATCTCGGAGTTTCTGACCATCGACAACACTAAGAAGCAGGGGCGCTGGAGCGAGGAGACGCCTGAGTGCGATGACCTGCCAGCCGATGAACTACTCACGGCTCAATATATCACGAAGTGCCGAGGCGAGGTAGAGCCCGTTGCCGCTGTGCTGAGCATTGTAGGCACGCCCAAGAAGAGTCCGCTGTTCGGCCTGGAGCCCGTCGACAACCAACTGGAGACTACGGGCGGTATCAAGAGTATGCTCGTAGAATTCAGAGAGGTGTTGGCTGGCTATTATCAAGGACTGAACCGCCTGGACACAGAAGCCTCGCTGCGATTGGAGTCTGACGAAGATCTCAAGTGGCTCGAGATGTTCAACAGTCATCTGGCTGCGCAAAAGCAGCATGAGGACTTGTATGGACAGCTGACGCGCTCGTACAGCGAGGACATTGTGCGCATGAACGTCGATGCCAGCAGGCGCGAATGGGAGGACATCAAGGCCAAATGGTTCCTGCCCCGTTACTTTGCCAAGAAGAAGTTCGTTAAGTCGCTACAACGCTACGGACAGATATTCGAATCAGGGGTTGACGAGACACTGGCTCTCGTCGCCGACTACCAGCAACAAGACAGAGGCATCAAACAACAGGAAGAGGAACTGGTGACATACGCACGCAAAAACGGCTTCAGCCATCTGAAGCGGAAGAGCGCCTACGAGACTCACTTTGGCAACGCCGGAACCAGCGGCCGTCAGGAATTCATGCAAGACGCAGATGCTGTGCTAACCAGCCGCCGACAATTGCTGAAACTCACCGAGCAGCTGGGTGCCGTAACCGTCAAGAAGAATTCCTTTGCGGATATCCGCGACTCGGTTGACAGATGGCTCGAAGGCTACGCGGACATCAAGGACTGGTATTTGTGGACGGACAAGAAACGCGAGCTAAGTGAAATGCAGCTCCGGCCTGTGGTGCGTAAGATAGAGGAAGGCGCAAACCCGCAAGACGCCATGCTGTGGTTCCTCAAGGGAGTATACCACCGGCTGATAGCCTTGGCCATCGACTCCAACGCACAACTGAGGACGTTCAACGGTACGATCTTCCGCCAGAAGATTGAACAGTACAAGCGCGACACGCTGAGATTCCAGGAACTGAGCAAGAAGGAACTTTACAGCAAGCTGGCATCGCGGGTTCCGTCCTCGTCGGCCGCCATTGCCGAAGGCTCGGAAATCAGCATCCTAAAGCGTAACATTGCCAACGGAGGACGTGGAAACTCCATCCGTACCATCATCGACAACATCCCTACCCTGCTGCCCAGGCTCTGTCCCTGCATGCTCATGAGCCCCATCAGCGTGGCACAGTACATCGACTTGAACAGCGACAAGTTCGATCTGGTGATTTTCGACGAAGCCTCACAGATGCCTACCAGCGAGGCTGTTGGCGCCATTGCAAGGGGAAAGGCACTCATTGTCGTGGGCGATAGCAAGCAGATGCCACCGACGAGCTTCTTCACTTCCACACAGGTTGACGAGGAAGAAGCCGACATCGACGACATGGAGAGCATCCTCGACGACTGCAAGACGCTCTCGCTACGCGAGTACTACCTCAGCTGGCACTACCGCAGCAAGCACGAGAGCCTCATCGCCTTCAGTAATTCGCAATACTACGACAATCGCCTGTTCACCTTCCCCTCTGTCGACGACCAGATGACCAAGGTGCGCCTTGTGCCCGTGGAAGGTGTATATGACAAAGGCCGTACGAGAAGTAATCCCGAGGAGTCGAAAGCTATCGTGAAAGAGATTATCAGAAGACTATCCGACCCTGAGCTGCGGAAGTACAGCATCGGTGTAGTCTCGTTCAGCAAGGTACAGGGCGACCGCATCGAGGACGACCTGACCGAAGAACTGGACCACCATCCCGAACTGAAGGAAATAGCCTACAATAGCCATGAGCCGGTATTCGTGAAGAACCTTGAGAATGTGCAGGGTGACGAGCGCGACGTGATTCTCTTCTCCGTAGGTTACGGAGCCGACAAGCATGGTAAGGTGTCGATGAACTTCGGCCCGCTGAACAACGCTGGAGGAGAGAGACGACTGAACGTGGCTGTATCGAGAGCACGCTACGAGATGATTGTATACTCCACCCTAAAGTCCAGCCAGATAGACCTGAAGCGCTCGCACGCCAAGGGTGTGGAGGGGCTGAAGGGATTCCTCGAATATGCAGAGACCGGCCGTCTGCCCATGATTGCCGGTGCCTCGTACGACGTCGAAAAGAACGTCATGGTCAGCCAGATTTGCGAGGTGCTGGCCAGGGAAGGATATGTGGCTCAGCCGAATGTGGGCAGATCCAACTTCAAGGTCGACATTGCCATAGCTACGAGCCGGAATCCCGAGAAATACATTTTGGGAATACTATGCGACGGCAAGAACTACTATGAGACGAAGACCACCCGCGACCGCGAGATAGTACAACCTAACACCATGAGGATGCTCGGATGGCGCGTGCTGCGCGTATACTCCATCGATTGGCACGAGAACCGCGGACGTACCATCAGCCAGATTCTCGACGAGCTGAGGGATATCGAAGCCGGAAAAGACAAGGAAGAGGAGGCCCGTAAGGCAAAGCCCGTGACAGCATTCAGTGCCGACAAGATTAAGAAGACGGAAGTTATCAAGGAACCCAAGCGTAACCAGTGCCTACGCCCCTACACCGAGGCTAAAGTTACGGTACCGTACATTGACAAGTCCACCTACAAGCCTGGCGCCAGCTACAGCATGAAGGCCATCCATCAGATAATAGCTCAAGAACAGCCTGTCAACGACAATTATCTATGCAAGCGGCTGGCCAAGGTTTTCGGTTTCGCACATGCCGGAGCCAACATACAGACAGCCGTTATGATGGCGTCGGAGAAATACTACCGCGACCCTATGTCGGTAGGAGACGTTTACACCCTTTGGCTCGACGAGGCCAGCGCAAGGACCTACAGCACCTATCGAGCCCCTTCGTCCAGGACCATTACGGAGATTCCCGTACGCGAGGTGAGAAATGCTGTGCGGGAGGTTGTGTTCGAGCAGTTCTCGCTTACCAAGGAAAAGATTCCCACATTGGCTGCGCGTAAGCTGGGCTTCACCAATGCAGGCTCAAAAATCACTGAGACCATCATGACTGTGATAGCAATGATGCTTTGCGACGGAACCATTAAGGAGAACAACCAGTACGTATCCCTCTCTGATTCGGAATCATAAACCCCATTGACAAGCACGAAGGCAAAGGAAGATGGAAGCACTCGTTTACTACATCTTATGTGTCAATGTACTGACATTCATCATCTACGGCGTCGATAAGTGGAAAGCAAGGCATGCCCAATGGCGCATTCCTGAGGCTACCTTGTTGGGATTGGCAGTTATCGGCGGCAGCATTGGCGCGTGGCTGGGCATGAAGGTGTGGCATCATAAAACCTTGCACAATAAATTCAAGTACGGTGTTCCGCTCATTCTGATTCTTCAGATTGCGCTGCTTCTGCTCTTCTCCTGTGGAACGAGGCAGAAGGCGGAAATCAATGCACCTTTACCTGTTCCGAGCCGGCACATACAGGAGCATTCCCCCACTGTCTTCCTGGTAATGTATGACGAAAAAACCGGAAAGGAGCCATTGCTGAAGGCAATCCGAAAATACAAGGCTGAAATCAAATACGACTACAAACTCATCCACGGAATGGCTATCAAGAAACCAGACGACAAGACGCTCGAGGAGGCCATGCAACACTTCAGGGGTGTGAAGGGTGTGACGAATGTGGACTACGACCACGTTTACCGCCTTACCGATCCGGTTAAGCCAAAACTAGAGACAAAATAGGTAGAAAACAAGGGACAAAGGGAGGATTCTCTCCAGACAAACAATAGCCGCCAACTCCGTAAGGAATCGGCGGCTATTGTTATTTCATGCAAACGATGCTAAAAGGCGAGAATCACTTCTTCCAGGCATTGACGACCTCACCGATATACATCGTGTGAATACCTGCTGGAAAGTGGCTGTACATCCTCGTCGGTACTTCCTTGAAGCCGTTGGAGTCGAATGGGGCAACATACATGATTTTGCACTCAATCACCATCACGGCCTCCGTGTAATAGGGAGTACCGTTGGGAGTATATGCCGTGTGGAGCCCAAGCGCCTGGGCCTTGTCACCGTCACGTCCACTCTTTGTTCCCATATAGTTGAGTACCTTACTGTCCTTAACATCGAATGCCATCACTGTGAAGTACTCCGACTTGTCCATGAACTCCTTTGTATAGCGTTTCTCTGCTACATATACCGTCATAGCAGGACGCCCCCAGAGTGTGCCAATACCGCCCCAGCCGATGGTCATAGCATTGCTCTTCACCTTGTCGCCGGCAGCCAGCAACTGAGCATCGCGGAACCACTGGAAACCATTGTCGGTAAAATCCTCCACGACATTGAACTTCGTAAATCCTTTTTCTTCCTGAGCAACGACAGGAACGGCGGCCAGCAAAAGTGCTGCCAGAAATGATAAGATAATAGCTTTTCTTTTCATATTATTCTTTTTGACTGGTTAGATTTACACATTGCTGATAGGAAAGCTCCAATGCGCTATACTTGCCTAAGCCTCATCTTTCCTAAGGGAATGACTATGGCAAAAAAATCGCTAACCCCTTATGTGGATTAGCGATTTTCGTTTTGGTAAGTTGCGGAGAGAGAGGCTGGTTTTCCGGATTCGGTATAGGGTAGAAAATATCGGCAAGAAAAGGTTTGTTTTTGCTTTCTTTAAGAACCTCTTCTAACAATTTCTAATCATTTTCTTTTTTCATGAATTGTCCAACCCCTTGTTACTCAACAAGTAATTTGGATATTTGAGAAACTCTTGCTAACTTTGATAGAAGAACAAGCAAGGGTTCGGGGACAAATTTCTAATGCCCTGTCCCTGCACCCAAGTTCGAGACCTTATTTAGCGGGGGCAAATTTTAACAGTGTTAAAAGCGTGAATTAACATGTTTCACCTAATATATAAAGAAAATGAAGAAATACAAAGACTGTCCCCATGGGGACAAACATGGACTTCGGGGGCAAGTCGGGGATTTGTCTTTTGGGGAAGCAATTTTGTCCCCGACAAGTTTTCCATTCCTAAAATTATGTTGCTTACAATCTGTAGTTAACAGGGAAATTATCGATGGAGAAATGGCGGATAAAGGCTGTTTTGACAGTTCGTAAGTTCCTGTTTCTTGCTTTGCTCAGCAAAATTGTAATTTGCCGAATTGGGTTAGAGAACACCCGCAATTTCTGCATTTATTCTGTCCCCGAGTTTTAGTTAAGACGACGAAAGGGATTGTATATCAACTTAATACACTTAATATTTCCGTTTAACCCCAAGTAGAACTTAGAAAGTATGAATAATGATTTAGTCGTAAGATTTAGAGTAAAAATCCGAAACAACAGGACTCTTAGTAATGTCCAGAAAGGAATATCCAAGGATGAAGTGATAACCATGCGTATCTATTACAACACCCTAAGGATGGAGCTATCCACCGGTTTACGTGTGGACCCGGTCAGATGGGATGACAATACACAGAGTGCAATAGGCCCAAGCCGTGACGGAACATCAGCGGATAAAATCAATCAGGGACTGGCCAATCTTAACAAAATAGCCAATGAAGTTGCGACGATATTTGAAGAAAGACAACTAATTCCAACGGCAGATGAATTCAAAAAACGTTTCCTCATGATCCGTAACAATGAGAATTGTCTTGACTCTGCCACTCCTTCCAGACCACGAAGGAGGTCCAAGAAAACCCCTCCTGAAGATGCGGACATTATTTGTTCAAAAAGCGGACAAAACTCAGTCAAAACAATAATTAACAAAAAAAGCGACTCTGGCGACACTACTGGAATTAACAATTCTTTAGGATTCTGGGAGATTTCCCATGAGTTTGAAAGACAGTGCGGACGGCAGAACAACTGGACGGAGTCAACGTATGAAAAGTTCCATGCAATGAGGAACCATCTTAAAGGTCTTCGTGAAAGGAAACGGAAGCTTGGTCTGAAAACCTTTGACTATGATTTTGATTTTTTCGACGAAGAAGGCATCCTGAGCTATATAGAATATCTCCGTGACGTGAAGAACATGAAGAACACTACGATAGAGAAGAGTCTCGAATTTCTCCGCTGGTTCCTCCGTTGGAGCCTGCATAAGGGATTCCATCAGAACAACTGCTTCGAGACGTTCCGTCCCAAGTTCAAGAAGACGCAGAAGAAAGTAGTGTTCCTTACCAAGGCAGAACTGGAAAAGCTTGAAAAGTACAAAATTCCGGAGACCAAGCTATACCTCTACCGAGTGAGAGACGTATTCCTGTTCTGCTGTTTCACAGGACTTCGGCATTCCGACGTTTATAACCTTAAACGATGCGATGTGAAGAAGGACTACATAGAGGTGACAACCATCAAGACATATGACAGTCTCCGCATAGAACTGAATGACCACAGCAAGGCGATTCTGGAAAAGTATGCACAGTTCTCATTCCCCAATGATAAGGCGTTACCCGTCATCACGAACCAGAAGATGAATGAATATCTTCACGAACTGTGCAAGCTTGCCGGACTTAACGAACCCGTACGCCAGACCTATTACAAGGGTAACGAGCGTATCGATGTCGTGAAGCCCAAGCATGAACTGGTCGGTACACATACGGGAAGAAGGACTTTCATCTGCAATGCACTTGGTATGGGCATATCACCTCAGATCGTCATGAAATGGACTGGCAACAGCGACTACAAGGCCATGAAGCCCTATATTGACGTGGCAGACGAAATCAAG
>JAEEXN010000075.1 GCA_016291595.1 Prevotella sp. | reverse complement strand
ACAAGCAGGTGGCGGACTCCAACAAGCGTCAACACGTGCGGACGAGGGTCAAACTTTGGATCTTTCAAGGGCTTCAGCTCATAACTGTCAGCTAACTCCGCGCCCATGAAAGCAATACCGTTACCATCAATAGTGCCACGGCCTGTGATGGAAAGATTCTCAATATCCTTGCACCAAATCCACATCATGCCCTCACCGCGGTTTTCACCGAAGGCACTCAGTTGGTAAATATCTTCATTGGGACTGGCAAGAAGAGTTGCATTTGCCTCCAAATGCAATTCAATATTAGACTTGAGTTCTATAGGACCTGCCATGAAAACATAACCTGCAGGAAACACAACCTGCCCTCCTCCAGCCTCAGCACATGCGTTAATCGCTTTTTGTATGGCCATGGCATCGTCTGTCACGCCATCACCTTTGGCACCAAAGTCGATGACATTCACAATCTTTGCATGCACAGGAAAGCCGACAAACACACATAAGAGAAATAGTAACCAAATTGTCTTTTTCATGTTATATTAAATATCAGGGGACAAAGTTACTACTTTTTATCGAACTTCCAAAAAAAACTTAAAAAAAATCATGCATATTAATTAGGTACGTGCGCAACAAGCATGTTTAGCCCTTCATTAACAGTTCTGTCATTAGCCGTCCAGCATTGGCCGGGGCCTCTGAATTGCCAAGCAGCTTACGGACTTTTCTGTACCCTTGAAGCATTGTCTCCCGCCCCAGCTGCCCTGGTAAGATTTTGGATAGTTCCTCGCGAATGTTATGCACAGAAAAACGATCGGCCAGCAATTCCTGAACGACCTCTTCATCAGCAATTAAGTTAACTAATGAAATATATTTACATTTTATAACGTGATTATAAGCAAAACGGACGAGATGAGGAACAGGCGTTTTATAACAAACTACTTGTGGTACATCAAACAAAGCTGTCTCCAATGTAGCAGTACCGCTCGTTACCAAAGCAGCAGAAGAATGTTTCAGCAAGGCAAAAGTCTCATTGTGAACCATTCGCACATCCGTGCCTTTAAGAAACTGATTATAATAAGAAGGATCTATTCCCGGAGCTCCAGCCAACACCATCTGATAGTCGGTAAAATCTTTAGCAGCCTCTACCATGGCAGGCAGATTATCTTTGATTTCCTGAAGTCTGCTTCCAGCCAACAAAGCAATTATTGGCTTATCAGTCAGCTTATTACGATTCACAAAGTCAGACTTTTCCTCACAATATTCAGTTTGAAACTGCCTGACCTCGTCTGCCGTCGGGTTCCCCACATAATGAATGGAGTAATGATGCTTTTGCTCAAAGAAAGGAATCTCGAATGGAAGGATGGAGAACAACTCATCCACATCGCGTTTAATGTTTTTGATACGATACTCTTTCCAAGCCCAAATCTTAGGAGAGATATAGTAGAACACAGGTACATGAGTGTGACTATGCACATATTTGGCTATCTTCAGATTAAAGCCAGGATAATCGACAAGTATCACCACATCAGGGTTCCACGATTTGATATCTTTTTTACAAAAAGACATATTCCTAAAGATAGTAGGCAAATGCAGAAGCACGGGAATAAAGCCCATATATGCCAGTTCGCGGTAATGCTTTACCAACTGACCACCTTCTGCAGCCATCAAGTCACCTCCAAAAAAACGGAATTCCGCTTCGGAGTCTTGCTTTTTCAAGGCTTTCATGAGATGAGATGCATGTAAGTCGCCACTCGCCTCGCCCACTATCAGATAATACTTCAACTCGTTTAAAGGCTATTCGTTAGGTATGAAATGCTGGCGCACATAATCCATGGCTCCATAGGCCGTGACATCTATCTGCGTCGGGGTAATGGCAATGTATCCATGCTCAATGGCCCAATTGTCCGTATCTTCACGGTCGGGCTCATCATTGGTATAGGAACCAACCATCCAAAAATAATCATAGCCACGTGGATGCGCACACTTCACGCACTCATTCCCCCATGTGCCATAAGCCATACGGCATACTTTTATTCCCTTAAAAGAAGGAACGACCGGGAAATTGACATTCAGGCAAACACCTTTGGGCAGTCCCTCTGCCAGAATCTTGGCTGTCATCTCGTGAATGTATGGTCTTAAAGGCTCAAAGTCGGCATCGTCCCTGTAGTCGCAAATGGAATAGGCTACCGAAGGTATATACTTCATGCAACCCTCGAGCGTCACGCCCATAGTACCACTGTAATGGGTATTCACCGAGGCGTTGTCGCCATGGTTAATACCACCGATAATCATATCAGGTTTCCTTTCCTTGCAGAACTGATCTAATGCTAATTTCACGCAGTCAACAGGCGTTCCGTTGCACGACCAGATTTCTACCCCCTCCTCAGTACGGCGCTTCTTCAACGTAAGATACTTCGTTGCCGAAAACGCACATGAGAAGCCAGAGCGGGCAGACTCCGGTGCACAAACCAAGATATCCGCCAGGTCGCGAATCATATCGATAAGACTTTTCAAGCCCTTCGAATGATAGCCGTCATCATTCGAAATAAGTATTAATGGTTTCTTATTTTTCATAAATAATTGCTTTCTTGGGTGCAAAAGTACGAAAAATGGTTTAGAAATACGGCATTCTCACATAAAATTCGTAACTTTGCACGAAATTTTATAAAACAACATGGGAAAGATCATTGCATTAGCAAACCAGAAAGGTGGTGTGGGCAAAACGACGACAAGCATTAATTTGGCCGCATCGCTTGCAACTCTGGAGAAGAACGTGCTTGTTGTTGACGCTGACCCACAGGCCAATGCGTCTAGCGGCTTAGGTGTCGACATCAAGGAAGTAGACTGTTCTCTCTACGAGTGCATCATCAACCATGCCGACGTTCGCGACGCTATATATACTACCGACATCGACGGATTGGACATCATCCCGAGTCACATAGACCTGGTTGGTGCCGAGATTGAGATGCTAAACTTAGATAACAGAGAGAAAGTAATTCAGAAACTGCTCAATCCTATCAAGGATGAGTACGACTATATACTGATTGACTGTTCTCCATCGCTGGGACTGATTACCGTCAACTCGCTGACCGCAGCCGACTCGGTGATTATTCCTGTGCAATGTGAGTATTTTGCATTGGAGGGTATCAGCAAACTTTTGAATACCATTAAGATTATCAAGACAAAACTGAACCCGAAGCTGGAAATCGAGGGGTTCCTGCTGACCATGTACGACAGTCGTCTCCGTCTGGCCAACCAAATCTATGATGAGGTGAAACGGCATTTCCAGGAACTGGTATTCAAAACCGTCATTCAGCGTAACGTGAAACTGAGTGAGAGTCCCAGCCACGGCTTGCCCGTCATCCTTTATGACGCCGATTCCACCGGTTCGAAGAACCATCTGGCCTTGGCTAAGGAGATTATAAACAAGAACAAATAATGGCAGTAAAGAAAAAATACAATAAATCAGCTTTAGGACGCGGCCTCGATGAAATTAGCGAGGGGCGCGGGTTGGACGCGCTCATCGACACAACGGGCGTCAGAACGCAAGGCAGTTCGACCATCAACGAGGTTGCCATCAGCCAGATTGAGGCTAACCCTAACCAGCCGCGGCGCGAGTTCGACCCGGAGTCCTTACAGGAACTGGCCAACAGCATCAGCCAACTGGGCATCGTCCAGCCTATCACCCTGCGCAAAATCGCCGACGACCGCTACCAGATTATTGCCGGCGAGCGCCGTTGGAGGGCTTCCCAGCAGGCCGGCCTGACCTCCATTCCTGCATACATCAAGACCATCGATGACGAGAACGTCATGGAAATGGCCTTGGTGGAGAACATTCAGCGTGAGGACCTGAATTCTATCGAGATTGCGCTGGCCTATCAGAAACTGATGGAAAAGAGCGGAATGACACAGGACAAGGTGTCGGAGCGAGTCGGGAAAAGCCGTTCTGCAGTGACCAATTATCTGCGTCTGCTCAAGCTTCCCGCACAGGTTCAGATGGCATTGCAGAAAAAGAGCATTGACATGGGCCACGCACGTGCGCTGCTGGCTCTCGACAGTCCTTCCCTTCAAATCAAAGTTTTCAAGGAGATTCAGAAAAACGGATATTCCGTGCGAAAAGTTGAGGAGATGGTGCAGCTGCTGAAAAACGGTGAGAACGTAGAGGCAGGCAAGAAGACAATCAACGCAAACAAGCAGCTTTCCGACGAGTTCAAAGTCTTGAAAGACCGCCTGTCGGAATTCTTCCGCACCAAAGTCCAGCTAAACTGCACCCAAAAGGGCAAAGGAAAAATCAGCATCACCTTCAACAGTGAGGAGGAGTTGGAACGAATCATGAATATGTTCGACAAACTGAAAGACTAGTTGCTGTTACTCGTGAAGATTCATCTATTCCATATATGGAGACTGCTCATGGTTGTGGTGGCTTTGACCGCTACCAGCCTGACCGCATCGGCAGAAGAGGTTGTCACGGCTGTGAACACTGAGACACGGACTGAAGGTCCTGACACGATCAAATCTGTCAGCATCGTGGTTCCCGACAAGGCCGACTCGCTGGTGAGGAGCACGATGAAGGTCATCAACGACACTGCGAGAACCATTGGGAAACTGACCGTTGCCGACTCTACACATGTAAAGAAAGCCAAGCGCGACTGGACAACATGGCAGCCTGACCCCAAAAGGGCCATGTGGCTTGCCATCGTATTGCCCGGCGCCGGACAGATATACAACCACAAATACTGGAAACTGCCCATCATCTATGGCGGATTCTTAGGCTGTGCGTACGCCATGCGCTGGAACAACCAGATGTACCATGACTACTCGCAAGCCTATCTGGATATCATGGATGACGACCCTAACACGCAGAGTTACAACCAGTTTCTGCACTTGGGTCAGAGAATAAGCAAGGACAACGAGGAGCGCTTCAAGTCCCTTTTCAAAAAACGTAAGGACTTCTACCGCCGTTACCGGGACATGAGTTTTTTCATCATGGTGGGCGTTTATGCACTTTCTGTCATCGATGCGTATGTAGATGCATCGCTGGCACAGTTTGACATTTCCGACGATCTGAGTCTTCGGGTAGCTCCGTCGGTCGTCAACACACAATACTCGAACAACCCGCTCAAGTCGGGCGGACTCGGACTACAGTGTAGTCTGACTTTTTAACACATTGACAATAACAAATAAAATCAAATAGAAAGAACGTTTATAATGAAGAAAATTAATTTACTGATTACAGCAATGCTATTCGCCGGCAACTGCGTGATGCAGGCTCAGACCGAAAACGAGGTCATTGTGAAAGATCAGCGTGGACAAGAAGAAGTAATTACACTGCCTGAGGGCATGACGCTCAACATCGACAGTCTGATGAGCGAGTATAATGCCAAGACTTATTTGCAACCCGACACAAACTGTAACTACAAAGACATCAACCCGATGTTCCCCAAAGAGGTATTCATCGACCGCTTGAAGAGGTTGCCAAACATCATGGAAATGGTTTACAACAACGAGGTACAAGCTTGTATCGACCGCTATGCCGGCCGTTTCCGTCGCAATGTGAGCTATATGCTGGGAGCTGCCAATTTCTATATGCCCATCTTCGAGCAGGCGCTGGAAGAATACGGTGTGCCCCTGGAGTTGAAATACTTACCTGTCATCGAGTCCTCCCTGAACCCCAGAGCCGTATCGCGCGTGGGAGCCACAGGTCTTTGGCAGTTCATGCTTGCCACCGGCAAACAGTACGGACTGGAGGTTAACACACTGGTCGACGACCGCTGCGACCCCATCAAGGCCTCCTATGCCGCAGCCCATTATTTGAAAGACCTCTACCGCATCTATGGCGACTGGAACCTGGTTATCGCAGCCTACAACTGCGGTCCCGACAACATAGCTAAGGCTATTCACCGTTCCGGCGGAGAAACTGACTATTGGAAGATCTATCCCTACCTGCCCAAGGAGACACGTGGATATGTTCCGGCATTCATTGCCGCCAACTATATCATGAACTATTATTGCGAGCACAACATCTGTCCGATGATTACACGTCTGCCGGTGAAGACCGACACCATTATGGTAAACAAGGACGTGCACTTCGAGCAGATTGCCGCCATTTGTGAGGTGGACGTCGATGTTTTGCGTACGCTGAACCCCCAGTACCGTCGCAACATCGTCAACGGCTATTCAAAACCGTCGGTGCTTCGTTTGCCACAAGAGGCCATCAACCTCTTTATCGACAACGAGGACTCTGTCTATAACTATCGTGCTGACGTGCTGCTCAACAAGCGCTACGAGGTGGCCATCCCCGATGACATCCCGCAAGTCTCACGCCCGACTCGCAGTTCGGTGAAGGGCAAGAGTGGCCGCGGCAGCCACGGACGGAATGCCCGTAACGCCCATAAGGGACGCAAAGGCCGTAACAAGGGCGGCTCATCGAAGAGCATTACCGTGAAGTCCGGACAGACCCTGTCGGAAATTGCACGCCGCAACCACACCACTGTCGACAAGCTGAAACGCCTGAACGGTATCAAGGGCAGCAGTATCCGTGCGGGAAAGAAACTGAAAGTGAAGTAAGCTGCATCAACTTACACCTTTTTATTAATTAGAAGACTGTTTCATTTTTTTAGAAGACTGTCATGACTATGGATGAACCTAAACAGATAGAAAACGAGCAGGAACGAGAGACTGCTGAGGAGAAACTGGTGAACGATGCCTTCCAACGGCTGTTGGACACCTATCTTTCATCGCCTCACAGGAAGAAGGTCGACATCATTACGAAGGCTTTCAACTTTGCCCGTCAGGCGCACAAAGGGGTGCGCCGTCTGTCTGGTGAACCATATATCATGCACCCCATCGCAGTCGCGCAGATTGCCAGCGAGGAGATGGGACTCGGTTCGACGAGTATCTGCTCGGCGCTCCTCCATGATGTCGTCGAGGACACCGACTACACCGTCGAGGATATTAGCAACATGTTCGGTCCGAAGATTGCGCAGATTGTCGACGGATTGACCAAAATCTCTGGCGGCATCTTCGGTGAGCAGGCTTCCGCACAGGCAGAGAACTTCAAGAAACTGCTGCTCACCATGAGCGACGACATCCGTGTCATTCTCATCAAGATCTGCGACCGATTGCATAACATGCGCACGCTGGAGTCGCAGCCTGCCAACAAGCAATACAAGATTGCCGGCGAGACGCTCTACATCTATGCACCTTTGGCCAACCGACTGGGTCTTAACAAGATCAAGACAGAACTTGAGAACCTAAGCTTCCGTTTCGAGCATCCCGAGGAGTACGCTACCATTCAGAACAAACTGGCATCCACACAGGCGTCACGCGACATTCTCTTTGAGCAGTTTACAGCTCCCATCCGCGAGGCACTCGACAAGATGGGCGTCCAATACGAGCTGAAGATGCGCGTCAAGAGCCCCTACTCCATTTGGAACAAGATGCAGAACAAGCATGTCACTTTCGACGAGATATATGACATCCTGGCAGTCCGCATCATCTTCACGCCTAACAACCGGGAGAACGAGATTAACGAGTGCTTCAATATCTATGTCGCCATCAGTAAGATCTACAAGAGTCATCCCGACCGTCTGCGCGACTGGCTCAGCCATCCGAAGGCTAATGGCTATCAGGCGCTCCATGTCACGCTCATGTCGCGACAGGGCCGCTGGATAGAGGTGCAAATTCGCTCCGACAAGATGGATGAGGTGGCAGAACAGGGTTTTGCTGCCCACTGGAAGTACAAGGAGGGCGACTTTGTCGAGGAAATCACTGAGGACGATGGCGAGTTGAACGACTGGCTGAGCACCATCAAGGAGATTCTCGACGACCCGCAGCCTGATGCCATGGACTTCCTCGACGCCATCAAGCTCAACCTCTTCGCCAGTGAGATATTCGTCTTCACACCGAAGGGAGAGATCAAAACCATGCCTGCCGGCTGTACGGCTCTCGACTTTGCCT
This sequence comes from Prevotella sp., assembly GCA_016291595.1. Lineage (GTDB taxonomy): Bacteria > Bacteroidota > Bacteroidia > Bacteroidales > Bacteroidaceae > Prevotella. Next base: position 7,960 of record JAEEXN010000075.1, on the reverse strand, counting down.
TCCAGATTCACACCTTCCTGGGCAGTCACTGTATCGGCGCCAAGGTCAACCACAAACTTGTGCCACTGAGCCATAAGTTGCAGAGCGGTGACCAGGTTGAGATTCTCACGTCCAAGTCGCAGCATGTCGACGCCTCATGGATCAACTTTGTCTCCACCGCCAAGGCACGCTCCAAGATACAGTCCATCCTACGCCGAAACGGCCGCGAAATACAGAAACGGGGCGAGGAGATTCTCAACGAGTTCCTGCAGCGTCACGAGATGGAGATGACGTCGTCCGTACTCGACAAACTCTGCGCCTACCACGAGGTACAGAAACACGAGAATTTATTCCTGGCACTGGGCGAGAAGAAAATTATCCTCGGCGACAAGGACATCGACGAGCTGCTCGGCAAGAAAAAGTCGTCGTCGACCATTGGCTGGCGCCGCTATGTGCCGTTCATCAAAAAGGAGAAGAAACGCGAGAAAGACCCTGTCGAGACTAGTAAGGAACTGTTTGTCGTCCCCGACGGTTTCAACAAGAAGAAGCCCATCTACATCTCTGAGGAGAACATCCACCAATACCTCTTCCCCGCATGCTGTCATCCCATTCCCGGCGACGACATTCTGGGATTCATTGACGGAAAGAAACACATCCAGATTCACAAGCGCGCCTGTGGTGTCGCATCGAAACTGAAATCCAGCTATGGCAACCGCATCGTAGATGCCAAGTGGGACATGCACCAGCGTATCTTCTTCGATGCCACTATCCAGATCAACGGCATCGATCGTAAGGGCATGCTAAAGGATGTGGCAGAGGTCATCACCGACGAGTTCAACATCGACATGCGCAAGATTACCATCTCATCTAACGAGGGCATCTTCACCGGCACCATCGACATGCGCGTCTACGACCGTGAGAACGTGAAGACCATTATCGAAAAACTGAAGAAGATTAATAACATGCAGGAGGTGCTGCAGATTATCTAAGGTCTACCGTATTCTTTCTTTGGTACGAGCATTTCCACTCGTTGTGTCTGTCTGCCTCTGCCTTCAACCTACCACTGCCCTGCCGTCGTCCTCGTCCGTCGCACTAACCACCCAAGCTACAACCGAACTTCTTCTGACTAAAGACTAAAAACAAACGATATGAAAACCAACAACACTAACAAATCCTTCACATGTATGAAGTGGGCGTTGCCTCTTCTTCTATTCACCCTCTTGCCCAACACCCTCTCGGCAGCAAAGAGTTACGACAATCCTGACACCATCGTCGTGGCACGTGACGGCACGGGCGAGTTCCGCACCGTTGGCGAGGCTGTTGAGGTATGCCGTGCCTTCATGGAGTACCACAAGGTCATCTTCGTGAAGAAGGGCACCTACAAGGAGAAACTCGTCCTACCTTCATGGCTTACCCATATCGAGATTCTCGGCGAGGATGCTGCACAGACTGTCATCACCTACGACGACCATGCTAATATCTATTTCCCTGAGACGGGCAAGGGCATGGGCACCTTCCGCACCTACACCGTTAAGGTGCAAGGTAACTATATCACCTTCCGCAATATCACCATCGAGAACAATGCCGCAAAACTGGGTCAGGCCGTTGCCCTTCACACCGAGGGTGACCACCTGCAGTTTATCGGCTGCCGCCTGCTCGGCAATCAGGATACCGTCTATACAGGTGTCGGCGGCACGCGCATCCTATTCATGGACTGCTACATCGAAGGTACCACCGACTTCATCTTCGGTCCGTCGACGGCATGGTTCGAGCGTTGTCATATCCACAGCAAGGCCAACTCCTACGTCACGGCAGCCTCCACACCACAAGACGTCGCATATGGCTATGTCTTTAACCACTGCCGCCTCACTGCCGCCGAGGGCATCGACAAGGTTTATCTCGGCCGTCCCTGGCGACCCTATGCTCACACTCTCTTCATGAACTGCGAGTTGGGCAGACATATCGTCCCTGCCGGATGGCACAATTGGGGAAAGACGTCCAACGAGCAGACCACCCGTTATGAGGAGTACAACAACACGGGCGAGGGTGCCGCTACAAAGGAGCGCGCCCCCTGGAGCCGCCAGATTACCAAGAAACAGGCTGCCCTCGTCACCATCGACAATGTGTTCCGTCAGGACAACCAGTGGCACGTTAACCTTTAGTCAGCCTATGCGCCGCCTCGCCATCTCCCTTCTCTGTCTGCTGTCGGCCATCCTGGGCGACCATGCCCAATCGGTGCTGACGTGGGGCGATCAGCATAACGGCACCTACATCAATCCCGTACTCAATGCCGACTACTCCGACCCAGATGTCATCCGGGTCGGAGATAAATATTATATGGTGGCATCCGACTTCCATTTCATGGGTATGCAGATCCTCGAGTCGCCCGACATGGTAAATTGGACCATTATCAGTCAGGTCTACGACCGTCTCGATGAGCCAGGATGGAACGAGAACCGTCACTTCGGAGGTGGCTCTTGGGCACCCGCACTGCGCTACCACGACGGCCGTTTCTGGGTATTCTTCTGCACTTACGACGAAGGTCTCTTCATGAGTTCCGCCACCAATCCGCGGGGTCCGTGGACACCGCTCCACTGTCTGCGCCACATCCCCAAATGGGAAGACCCGTGTCCTTTCTGGGACGATGACGGTCAGGCGTACCTTGGTCGCAGCCGTTGGCGCGCAGGGCCTATTATCGTACATCGCATGAGTGCCGACGGCACCCGTCTGCTCGACGATGGCGTCACCGTTTATGAGGGTCCAATCGCCGAGGGAACCAAATTCCTCAAGCGCAATGGATGGTATTACCTCATCATCCCCGAGGGTGGTGTCAGCGAGGGCTGGCAGACCGTTCTCCGCAGCCGTAGTATCTACGGTCCCTACGAGCGCCGCATGGTACTCGAGCAGGGAATGACCACCGTCAACGGTCCTCATCAGGGAGCGTTGGTCGACACACCTCAAGGCACATGGATGTTCTTCCACTTCCAATCAGTCTCTCCTGCCGGACGCGTCGTCCATCTACAGCCCGCCTATTGGAAAGACGACTGGCCCGTCATCGGAGTCGATCAGGACAGGAACGGCATTGGTGAGCCCGTCTTTGTGTGGAAGAAGCCCGTCACGGGCGACAATCCTCCCTGCCTGCCACAGACCGACGACGAGTTCGACGGCAACGAGCTCTTTTGGGTCGGACAACAACAGCGTGCCCTCCGTCTGCAATGGCAGTGGAACCACAATCCCTACCACGACGCCTGGAGTCTCAACGAACAGCCAGGATGGCTCACCCTCCACGCCTTACAGGCAGACATGCTGCGCAACAGCCACAACATGCTCACACAGAAGACCATGGGCTACACCAGCGAGGCGACCACCCTTATCGATGTTTCCCAACTCACCGACGGCACTCATGCGGGACTCCTATGCACCGGAGCGCAATTCCACGGACTGGGCATCTGCCGCCACGGTAACACGTTCTCCGTCTACTCCGAAGCCGACGGCGAGCGCACCATCGTGTGCGAGATCAAGAGGCGGCGTCTGTTCCTGCGCGTCACCGTCGACAGCCGCCACAACCAACACCAATTCTCCTATAGTCTTGATGGCCGCAACTATCTCATCGCCAGCGAGGTCTTCAGACTGAAGGAGGGCGGATGGAAAGGCACACGTGTCGGCCTATATTGCTACAACACCTTCGGTGATAGCGGAAAAGCTTCTTTCGACTGGTTCCATTATCGCATTACGGAATAATCCCGACAACCTGCCAGTTCTACCTAAAAGATAGCTGTTAGATGGGAAACATGCTTTTTTATAGGCTAATTCGTGAGTTCGTGAATTAGCCTTATTGTTTTCACCATTAGGTCAGATGACACATACATACCCATCAGCAAAGCATGAACCATGTGTGGGGGAACATTATGGGCTGTCTAGGTGCCATGCATTATCGCTACCTAATTCCTTAGAGCCGGCGGAGAAGAGTCAAACAAGACTAAAGGAAATATTTATGACGATTCTTTTCTTTCTTAAATTATTTCATTATCTTTGCAATTTGAAAATGTCATACAGATGATTGACAGAGCTACGGTGGACCGGATTCTCGAAGCTGCCAAGATTGTGGAGGTGGTGAGCGATTATGTTAGCTTGCGCAAGGCGGGAGTTAACTATAAGGGACTGTGTCCGTTCCACGACGACACGACACCCTCGTTCATCGTCAGCCCTGTGAAGAACATCTGCCACTGCTTCGCTTGCGGAAAGGGCGGTACACCTGTAGGCTTCCTGATGGAGCACGACCAACTGACGTACCCTGAGGCACTTCGCCGCCTGGCACAGAAATACCACATTGAGATTCACGAACGCGAGCTGACTGACGAGGAGAAACTGCAGGAGAGCGAGCGTGAGTCGATGCTAATTGTGAACGAATGGGCGAAGAACTATTTCCACGACATCCTGAAGAACGACGTTGACGGGCGTGCCATCGGCATGCAGTATTTCCGGAGCCGTGGTATCCGCGACGACATCGTGGAGGAGTTCCAATTGGGCTATGCGCCACTGTCGCGCACCGCTATGTCAACGGCAGCGCTGAAGGCAGGCTACAAGGAGGAGTTCTTGGTGAAGACAGGTCTCTGCTACAAGCGGGAGAACGACAGAAACCTGACAGACCGCTATGCCGGCCGTGTAATTTTCCCGTGGTTTAACATGAGCGGGAAAGTGGTGGCGTTTGGCGGCAGACTGCTGGACGCACGAACGAAGGGCGTGCAACAGAAATATGTGAACTCGCCCGACTCTGACATCTACCACAAGGAGCAGCAACTCTACGGCATCTATCAGGCGAAGCAGCAGATAGCAAAGGAGGACTGTGTGTACATGGTGGAGGGATATACCGACGTGATTGCCATGCACCAGTGTGGTATCAAGAACGTGGTTGCCAACTCGGGAACGGCGCTCTCGACGTATCAGATCAAGATGCTGCGGCGGTTTACGCAGAACATCATCCTGCTCTACGATGGCGATGAGGCAGGTATCCATGCCGCCATGCGCGGTACGGACATGCTGCTGGCTGAGGGTATGAACGTGAAGGTGCTGGTGCTGCCCGACGGCGACGACCCCGACTCGTTCGCCCGGAAGCATACCGCCACGGAGTTCAGACAGTATCTGGAAGAGCATCAGACCGACTTCATACAATTCAAGAGCGACCTGCTACTGAGGGGCGTAACCGACCTGACGAAGCGCTCAGACGCCATCAAATCGATTGTGAGGAGCATCTCCGTAATCAAAGACCCTATCGTGCGCGATACGTATATCACCGATTGCGCGCACCGTTTGGGTATCAATGAGTACACGCTGATCACACAGCTGAACAACTATATTCGCAACGACCAGGAGGAACAGCGCAAGGAGTTGGAACGGAAACAACTGCAGGCGGTGAACGGCATGAGCAGTCAGCCGTCGACGGCAGAGGCGGTGACGGCACCTAGTGAGGGAGACGACATGCCGCTGCGTCCACTGACGCCCGCACAACAGGCGAGTGAGGTGGCCACACTGCTGGTGCAGCTCGTGATCCGTCATGGCGGCGAGACAATATTTAATAATGTGGAGACGGAGGACGGGCAGGTAATCGACCGGCTGACCGTGGCGCAGTATATATACTACTCGCTGGCAGATGACGAACTGACGCTGGGCAACCAACTCTACGACAGTATCGTGGAGGAGGCGGTGAAAAAGTGCGAGGAACTTATGGCCAGACAACGCGAGGAGGAAGTCGGACAGCGTAAGAAGAAGGCGGTCAGCGAGTGCGAGGAGCAGACGGACTTCGACACGGAGCATTACTTTACCCACCATGAGGATATCGAGATCAGTCAGCTGGCAGCAGCATTGTCTGTGGACCACTTCCAGCTGAGCAAGAGCCAGCAGGTGGCGTACGACAAGGACACGCTGCGCGAGCAGACGCAACGGCTATTGATGGACTTTCGACTAGACTATGCCGAGGCACAACTGCGCGAGCTGAAGGCTGCCATCTCGAAGGCTGTCAACGACCCGGAGCGGATGATGGCGCTGATGAAGCAGTACCAGGAGATGCAGAAGATACGCAACGAACTGGCAAAGAAACTGGGTAACAATATCGTGATATGATATACGTTCACTGGCTCATCCTACTTGTCTATGGTCTGGCTGTTGTCGGAGCCATGATAAAGGTACTGATGGATAATCGTCAGCCCGCCAAGACCATGGCGTGGATGCTGGTGCTAACATTCCTGCCGCTGCTGGGCATTATCCTCTACTTCTTCTTCGGACAAAACACACGCAAGGAGCGACTGATCAGTCAGCAGAGTCTGGATCAGCTGACGAAACGCTCGATGCTAGAGTTTGTAGAACAGAAAGACCTGGTGATACCGGAGAACTACAAGACACTTGTGCAGCTCTTTGCGAGCCAAAACTGGGCGCTACCCTTCAAGGATAACGAGACCGACATCTTCACGAACGGCTACGACTTCTTTGGCTCGCTACTGCGGGACATCAGTAAGGCTCAGCACCATATCCACCTAGACACTTACATCTTTGAGGACGACGCTTTGGGCTATCTCATTGCCGACGCACTGATAGACAGGGTGCAGAAGGGCGTGGAAGTGCGCGTCGTATACGACGACGTAGGGTGCTGGCACGTGAAGAGTGCCTTTTTCGAGCGTATGCGCGAAGCGGGCATTGAGGTGCACGGGTTCATGCCGGTGAAGTTCCCTGCTTTCACAAGCAAGGTGAACTACCGCAACCACCGCAAGTTGTGCGTCATTGACGGTTGCATCGGCTATATTGGTGGTATGAATATCGCCACGCGCTACGTGAAGGGGCGCGACAACCGGGGATGGCGCGACACTCACCTCAGAATACGAGGCAACGCCGTGTATGGCATTCAGAAAGCCTTCCTCATGGACTGGTACTTCGTGGACCGCACCCTAATATCGAGTCGCAAATATTATCCGCCACAGCCATTGCTGGACAGAAAGAAAGACGAGGAGGCGACTCAGACTACGTCTGTCTTTGTAGGTGAACGAAGGGACTGTGGTATTGTGCAGATCGTGACGAGCAGCCCCATCTCCCCATGGCCGGACATCATGCAGGGGTATGTGCGTATCCTGATGGGCGCGAAACGGTATGTATATATGGAGTCGCCTTATTTCCTGCCTACCGAACCGGTACTGTTTGCCATGCGCACAGCTGCCCTGGCAGGAATCGACATTAGACTGATGATACCAGCACACACGGACGCCAAACTGGTGGAATGGGCAAGCCGCTCGTACGTGAAGGAGGCGGTGGAAGCTGGCGTGAAGGTACACCTATACGAGCCCTGTTTCAACCACTCGAAGCTATTGGTGTGCGACGACTCGTTATGCACGTGCGGCTCGACGAATGTAGACTTCCGTTCGTTTGAGAATAACTTCGAGGCAAACGCCTTCTTCTACGACCGCGATATGGCACTGAGAATGAAGAAGGTGTTTATGGATGATGTGGCGAACAGCACCCTGCTGGAGGACGTGGCGAACATGGAGAAGCGACCGTTCCTCAACAGACTGTGGGAGTCGCTGTTGCGCATGTTGTCGCCACTGCTGTAGAAACCGGAATCACTACTACTAAGGAAGACGGGAAAAACATCTGCTGAGAGATAGCAACGACTACCTATTTAACGTGAGTTCGACGAATTCAGAATAATGCAAGCTGTGTGTCAGAAAATCGGATTGACGGATCCCTTTGATTTCATTATTCTTTTCGATTTTGTGATTTTGTGACATGTGACTTTGTGACATTAAGCACCTTCCGACTATTTATTTCATTAATTATTTCGATTTTGGGACTTTGTGACATGTGACTTTGTGACATTAAGCACCTTCCGACTATTCCGAGGGGGTAGTTAGGCTCTAAAGGTAGTAATAAGGTAGTAATAATATTATATATTATTTATATTATTATATATTTATTAACATATAATACCGACTATTTT
>JAEEXN010000074.1 GCA_016291595.1 Prevotella sp. | reverse complement strand
GCTGTACCGAGCGTAATCAGCACAAAATGAGCCTCTCGCAACTGACGATTTGCCTCTTGAGTATATTGGTCGAGTTTTGCAAGCAACGACTCTTTCGTCTCGGCCATAACACTACCATGAGCCATCAGGCTTACAAAAAATCCATCGCGCTCAACTATTTCGGCCTCAGTTGCTGGCGTTTGCGTAACTATTCTATGTATTTGGAACTCTATCGATTGTGGATTATACACCGTTCCGTATGGCGACTGATAGGTCTGCAAGAATCCATTGTTCATCAGCGTATTTAGTTCCTCGGCGAAACACGATCCTATTGAAAATAGCGAATCGCCGACATCAAACTTCACTTGCGCAGGTTTGATAGATATAGTGGTGCGAAAAGTCTGTTGTTCCATAGTCTGCTGATTAATTGTTTATACAAAGTTAGATGAAATGGGAGTTTGTAGATGCTAATACAGATAACTAAAAAAGCACATAAATTTGCGAACATAAAAGGCATATTATGAGTTGTAAGAAATTTTGTCTCTCGCTTTTCAAATACGAGCGCATTCCATCTGTCGAGGTTCAAATAGGCGAACTGCCTTTGGGTGGCAATAATCCCATTCGCATTCAGTCGATGACCACTACCGACACCAACGACACTGAGGCGTGTGTCAGTCAGGCGAAGCGAATCATCGATGCAGGCGGAGAACTGGTGCGGTTCACCACCCAGGGCACACGCGAGGCCATGAACATGCAGCGTATCTCTGAGCGCCTGAAAGCCGACGGCTACACAACACCACTGGTCGCCGACGTCCATTTCAATCCGAACGTCGCCGATGTGGCTGCCCGCTATTGCGAGAAGGTGCGCGTGAACCCTGGAAACTATGTCGATCCGGCACGTACGTTCAAACAGCTGGAATATACCGACGAGGAGTATCAGGCCGAACTGCGGAAGATCGATGAGCGGTTTGTACCTTTTCTCAACATCTGTAAGGAGCACCACACCGCCATCCGCATCGGTGTGAACCACGGCTCACTGTCCGATCGTATCATGTCGCGCTACGGCGACACACCGGCCGGCATCGTGGAGAGCTGTCTGGAGTTTCTGCGTATCTGCAAGCGCGAGCAGTTCGACGACGTGGTCATCTCCATCAAAGCCAGCAACACCGTCGTGATGGTGCAGTCGGTACGGTTGCTGGTCGAGCAGATGGACCGCGAGGATATGCACTATCCGCTGCACCTGGGTGTCACCGAGGCCGGCGAAGGTGAGGACGGCCGCATCAAGAGTGCTGTAGGCATTGGCGCATTGCTGACCGAGGGCATCGGCGACACCATCCGCGTAAGTCTCAGCGAGGAGCCTGAGTGTGAGATACCGGTAGCCAGAAAACTGGTGGAATACATCGAGGAATGTGCCATGAAACGTGCTGAGGCCGAACAACAGATCGCCGACGACACGATCACCGTCACGTTCCACGAGACCGACTGGGAGACGCTGCAACTGAAAGCAGCCATGACCACAGGCGCACTCCTCATCGACCGCAAAGCCCACCAGCTCGTCATCAGAAACGAGGGATTCGACGAAGAGCGCCTCGTCACGCTGGCCGACGCCATCCTGCAAGCCGCCCGCATCAAGTTCACCAAGACCGAATACATCTCCTGTCCTGGTTGCGGCCGAACACTTTACAACCTGCAGGACACCATCCGTCGCATCAAGGAGGCCACCGCCGATATGAAAGGACTGAAGATAGGCATCATGGGGTGCATCGTCAACGGACCGGGCGAGATGGCTGATGCCGACTACGGTTATGTGGGCGCCGCCCGCGGAAAAATCTCCCTCTACCGCAACAAGGAATGCGTAGAGAAGAATATCCCTGAGGAAGAGGCCGTAGAGCACCTGCTGCAACTCATTCAGAGCGACAAAAACAAAAGTGAAGAGTAAAAAAGTGAAGAGCTGAATGGTCAACGGTCAATCGACAACGGACTTAAACTATTCACTGTTAACTCTTCACTGTTAACTGTTCACTATTCACTGTTAACTGTTAACTGACAACAAAACAAACATGGACATCAAGAAACCCTACACCCCATCTGCCACACGCTACGACCAGAGTAGCCAGATGTATCGCCGTTGCGGCCGTAGCGGAGTGTTATTACCTAAAATATCACTGGGCTTCTGGCACAATTTCGGAAGCGTTGACCCCTACGAGCGCAGTCGTGAGATCACCCATTATGCCTTCGATAACGGCATCACCCATTTCGATCTGGCCAATAACTACGGACCTGTCTACGGCTCTGCCGAGGAGACGATGGGCCGGCTCATGGACGACAGCTTCGCTCCTTACCGCGACGAGCTGTTCATCTCTACCAAGGCCGGATACGACATGTGGGAAGGCCCTTACGGCAACTGGGGCTCCAGGAAATACCTCATGGCCAGTCTCGACCAGAGTCTCAAGCGCATGCACCTCGATTATGTCGACCTGTTCTACAGCCACCGCTACGACCCGGAGACGCCTCTCGAGGAGACCTTGCAGGCGCTCGTCGACATCGTGCGCAGCGGAAAGGCCCTCTATGTGGGCATCAGCCGCTGGCCGCTGGAGGCCCTGAAATTCGCCGATCAGTATCTGCGTGAGCGCGATGTGCCTCTGCTCATCTATCAGGGACGTCTCAACCTGCTCGACCGGGAACCGCAGGAGGATGGTGTTCTCGACTATTGCGCCGACCATGGCATCGGCTTTATCTCGTTCTCTCCCCTGGCACAGGGCCTGCTCACCGACCGCTACCTCAACGGTATTCCTGAGGGGTCGCGCATGACAAAAGGCAAGTTCCTCAAGCAGGACATGCTCACTCCCGAGCTGCTCAAGCGCCTGCAGCGCCTCAACGGCATCGCACAAAGCCGCAACGAGTCGCTGGCAGAGATGGCACTGGCCTGGATTCTCCACCAGCGCGGCATCACCTCGGTGCTTGTGGGGGCCAGCAGCACGGCACAACTGGAGAAGAATCTCCGCTGCGTCAGTGCCCAGCCGTTTACGGAAAGCGACCTGAAAGAGATGTAACGAGCAGACTCCTGATCATGTTTCATGCCCAATGAAGAACGTATCAACCAATCGGTTGTTCTTCATTGGGCATGATTGTATACCTGCGGAAAGAATGGTAGGATAACTATTTCACCACGCTTCCGAGCGCATTGCGGTTGCCTTTCATTCCGGTGAGGAAAGCCTTGGCAGAACCGAAACGCAAGAACATGTCGAGGCGCACGGGAATATGGTTCTGGTCGTCGGTGACGTAGAAGCGCACAATCTCCTTGTATTTGCCTTTCTCCTGCTCCATGTAGCTCAGTTGCAGGCAACGGTATTTAACGCCGTTATCGGCCTTAATATTCGTCGTACCGGTATATTTCAGGATGGCGTTGACGACTCCGCTGCCATCGGCGATAGGAATCTTCACGATATGACCTTTTTTCCAGCCCTCAGGATTGAAGCTGCGGGCACGCAGGAAGATGTTCAGCATATCATAGACGCAGTCGTCAAAACTGGCTTTCTTCCAGCTGTGCTCACCGCTGTTGTGCTGACGGTGCTGGCGTAGGTTGCACTTCCCGTTAGAGTAGGTGTAGAATACCTCGTCGACGGTGTAGTGCTTGCCCTCGCGCGCTCCCTTACGGAAGTAGAGTGGGGCAAGGTCCTCGCTGCAGTAGCAGAGCAACGTGTCGCGCAACACGAACATCTCGTCCACCTTATTATTACCGCGCGTGGTCAGGCTGGCACGAAAGGCAGGCTTGCCCGAGTAACGGCTGAGTACGGTTGTCATCGTGGCCGAACCGGCTTTCACCCACACGAATTTCCAATTATAATACAGGTTATAACTCAAGAACTCCCCACTTTTGAAAGCGGTGTTCGTGAATGTGCATTGCGCTTGTGCGCTTCCGCTCCACGAGAGAAGCACGATGAGCGCCAACAGATATGTCCTAAATCCTTTCATTGTCATCTCAATTGAAGTTGTGAATCCAATATTTTCAGCTCGTCAGGCAGTTTGATGCCCAGCTTTTGAGCCCGCTGATGATTCTGACGCCTGATGGTCTTCTTCTTGTCAGCTTTCTGTTGGACGATAGCGGCAGGCTTTTGTTTAGCCACATTAACACTTTTTGGATTCCATGTTCGCGATACATCCCATTTGGCACGACACTCCAACGGCTCGTCAAAGTAGTACACCGGCTCGGGTTGCAGGTCCTCTTCGTAGCATCCGGTGTCCCAGACACCATTGCCGTTGTAGTCGACAAACGCCCGCAGATAGTAGGTTTCGGGCTTCACATAGAAGAACTCTGCCACACCGTTACGCGTGGTCAGCTCTTTCACGGGCTTGTCTTGTTTGTTCAGCAGTTGTACGACCATCGCACTGTCCTTCATGCCTACGAGCGTGACTATCAGTGTCGAGTATTCGTCGTTGCTCTTCAGCTTGATGCCTTTCTTGATCTTCTCCGACACGCGTCCGTAGATACTGCGGAATGCCGCAGAGTCGATCTCAAGACTATACTCGCCCTCAGGCCGCCACTCGCCCAATATCTGGTAGGTGCGGGCCTTGTTCTTCACCGGCAGGAACTCCATGGGTGCGTTATACCAGAGCGTATCCTCCTTCACATACAGGTGAATGGCGGCGGTGTCGATGCTCTCCAGCGGCACTGGCGACGTCACCAGGACATTCTTCTCGGGGTCCATGTCATTGGGCACTTTCACGTCGATTCTCAGCGGACCATCCTCCTCACGGCGGAACGGCTCTACCGTCTGGCCCTTCTTCTCGGCCTTCTCTGCTTTCTTCTTCCACTCGTCGTATTCCTTCTGGCGTTTCTTCATACGCTTCTCATACGACTCCTTCGGCCATGCCTCAACCGTGTCGGTCTTATTGACCAGGGCTCCCGTCGAGTCGGTCATCAGGTAGTCCATCTCGAAACGCAGTGTGTCCTGATTGATGAGCATAGTGTCGCGCAGCCAGTAGGTGATTGTGTCCTGACGCTCGTTCGGCTCGACAACGAACGCCGAGTCGGCGTCGAAATTCAAGCCTCTGATGCGGGGCAGTTCGTTGCTTCCATAGCTGAAGAAGAGGGTGAAGTGGTCGGGTTCCTGACGCTCACGTTTCAGATAGAAACGGTCGGTCTGCACCTCGGTGAATGCCCGCAGCACGATATTGTCGGGGATGAAGTGCGTATACGGCACCTGCTGGATGCTCTCGATGTGCAGCGAGTCGCGCCAGATGGTGTCGGGACGCGTGTCAGGGAACGAGCTGGGCACTACGATATCATGGTTGAACGCAATCTTCTCGCTCTTCTGATTGAAGAAGTAGTTGCCGTCAGCATCCTGAAGGGCATAGATACGGTAGCTGCCTGGTGCGATACCCTTGATGACGAAGTGGCCGCGGCTGTCGGTTCTTGCCACGCGCAACAACGGCTCATGCTGGAAGATGGTATCGGTCAGATTGTTATAGAGTCCTACCAGAATACCTTTTACCGGCTCCAGGTCGGCAGCCTCGAGCACGTGTCCCGACACTTCCATCGTGTCTATCTGCTCACCTGTGGAGAAACTGTAGGTATAGTTGCCCAGCGGGTTGCTCTCGTTGTTGTCGGTGATGGCGTCGCTGAAGTCTACCGTATAGGTGGTATTCGGCTTCAACGTATCTTTCAGCTCGATGATGATACGCTTGCCGGCACCCTTGATCTCGGGCATCTCCAGCTGTGGCGGCGACACAACCACATTCTCCGTGGCATTCTCAATCTTGACATACTCGTCGAAATTGATGATAATCTTATTCGCCTTCACGTTCACGGCCTTGTCCTCAGGCGTGGCACCAATCACCTGTGGCGGTCGCTCGTCGAACCATCCGCCGTCGGGCTGCCCCATCTTGGCGCACGACACTATCGTCAGCAGCAAAAAGGCAAAAAAGTAAAAAGGCAACAGCCTTCTTACTCTCTTCGTTGTATGATGTGTATGATTCTGTCTCATCTGCATCGTTTCGTTTACCTTTCTACTTTCTTGCCCGGGAGTCTTTGCCCCGGTCGTCATTACTCTTCGTTCATCCTGAGCATCTCGTCGATAATTGCGCGGCTGTTGCTCAGACGCGGAATCTTATGCTGTCCGCCCAGCTTACCTTTCGACTTCAGCCAGTCATTAAACAAGTTCGGCCGTGCCTTCACGATTTCCAGGTGCTGCAGTGTGATGTTCTTATAGCGTTTCGCCTCGTAGTCACTGTTGATCTCCTGCAGTCTGCGGTCCAGAATGTCGGCAAACTGTTGCAGGTCGTCAGGCTCCTTGGCAAACTCGATGAGCCACTGGTGGCGGCATTTGGCGCGGTTGTCCATGAACACCGGAGCTGCCGTGTACTCCAGCACTTCGGCATTGGTCTTCTGACAAGCCATCTCCAGTCCTCTCTCGGCATTGTCGACAATCAGTTCCTCACCGAAGGCATTGATGAAATGCTTGGTCCGTCCGGTGATGACAAACTTATAAGGATTGCGCGAGGTGAAGCTGACGGTGTCACCGATGATGTAACGCCACAGACCGCACGAGGTGGAGATCACCATCGCGTAGTTCTTGCCTATCTCCACACCCGACAGCGGAACGATGTGCTTGTTCATCTCCTCGCGGCCGGCAGGGTCGTCGGTGTAATACTCCATCGGGATGAACTCGTAGAGAATACCGTAGTCGAGCATGAGCAGCAGCGACGGATCGTCGAAGTCGCTCTGGATGCCGAAGAAACCCTCGCTGGCATTATACGTCTCCATATAATGCATGTCGGGTTTGGTAATCAGCTCCTTGTACTGCTGGTGATAGGGTGTGAACGCCACGCCCCCGTGGAAGAACACCTCCAGGTTGGGCCATACCTCGTCGAGCGTCTTCTTGCCGCTGATCTCCAAGACACGGGTCAGCACACTGAGCATCCACGACGGTACACCGCTCAGGTTGGTCACGTTCTTCTTCCAGGTCTCGTTGGCAATGCGCTCGCGCTTCAGCTCAAAGTCGTTCAGCAGCGCTGTCTTCTTCTTCGGCACGCGCACCAGGTTGGCCAGCGGGTTGATATTCTCGATGAGGATAGCGCTCAGGTCGCCCACCAGACTGCCCTGCACATTGTAGTTCGGCGAGTGGCTTCCGCCCAGGATGAGCGAGCGCCCGTCGAACAGGCGGCTCTTCGGGTTGTTGCGCAGATAGAGGGCTACGCTGTCGAAACCGCCAGCATAGTGGATATGCTGCAGACCCTCGTTCGATACAGGGATAAACTTCGACTTGTCGTTGGTCGTTCCCGACGACTTGGCATACCATTTCACTTGTCCCGGCCATAGCACGTCACGGTCTCCATGGCGCATCTGGTCGATATATTGTTTCAGTTCCTCATAGGTGTTCAGAGGTACAGTCTGCCGGAAGTCATCGTAGGTCTTGACGGTGGTAAACAGATGGTCACGCCCGTATTGCGTGTCCTTGGCACGCTGCACGAGTCCTGTGAGCGCCTGCATCTGCATCGCCTCGCCCTCATTCTGATATTTCTCCAGTTCTTTCTGGCGGGCCAGAAAAACCTTTGATACGATAGATGTTAAACTCATGGCAATCTTATTCTGCGAAAGCAGCAGCCTCAGCGGCCGCAATGATTTCCTCCTTCGTCAACTCGCGAGGAGTGGCGGTAATGTCCGACAGGTCGAACATGTCGTCAGCGTCGTCGTTAACAGATTTAGTATTGGTAAGTTCTTGCTTCTCACCGGTCTTTCCCGGTTTGTTGCCGGTCTTATCTTGTTTACTTCCAGTGTTTTCTGGTTTCGCTGTGGCTGTCGCCTTGCTCTCGTCAGCGGTCGAGGGCTTCTCGCTGTCGGCCTTCTTCCTGGCCTTTGCGGATTCTTTCGACTCGCTGGGAGAGTCACTCTTCACGATAATAAAATCCTCCTTTTCCTCCTCAGCATCAGGCACCGTCTGCACCGGTTCCTCCTCCATCTTCGTGCGGTCTGTCTTGGCGGCAAACACAGCGTCGATGAACTGGGGTTTCTTGCGCAGCCGGTCAAGGGTCTGCTTGGCTGCAGCCTGTTGGCTTTCCTTCTTGCTGTAGCCCGTTCCCTCGCCTCCGGTGATACCTTCCAGCACTACCTGGTAGGTAAAAACGGGGCTGTTGTTATCGTCTTTATTCTGTTGCAGCAGACGGAACTCCATCTGCACGCGGTTCTTCTGGGTCCACTCGATGAGCTTCGACTTAAAGTTCACCTCTTTGTAGGCCACCTTGTCAAGGTTGATCAGCTGGTTCAGGATTTTCTTCTCCATGAAGTTCATGCAGGCATTATAGCCGTGATCCAGATAGATGGCGCCAACAAGTGCCTCAAACGCATTTCCTCCCATATAGCTGTTATGAGAGGATGTGTGTCCCGACGACAGTATCAGTTGGTTGATTCCCATCTCATGAGCAAGCTTGTTCAGCGTCTCGCGCTGCACAATCTTGCTCCTGGTGTTGGTAAGAAATCCCTCGCGCTTGCCTTCAAAGTGGCGGTAAACGATGTCGCCTACTACCGCATCGAGAATGGCGTCGCCCAGAAATTCGAGCCGCTCGTTGTTCACCGGCTTCCCGTTCGCGCTCCGATGGGCCACACTCTTGTGCATCAGCGCCTGCTGATAGTACGAGATATTGTGGGGGTAAACACCGATTATGTGATATAAAGACGAAAAAAGCTCCTTCTCCTTGCGGAAAGGGAGCCTTATTCTGTCTATGATTCTATTCAGCATACTTCTTGAATACTACACAGGCATTGTGTCCGCCAAAGCCGAATGTGTTGCTGATGGCAGCACGCACCTCGCGCTTCTGGGCCTTGTTGAAGGTGAAGTTCAGATTGTAGTCAATCTCCGGATCCTCATCTCCATCCTCATGATTGATGGTCGGGGGCACAATATCGTTCTTCACTGCCAGCACGGTGGCCATAGCCTCAACGGCTCCGGCAGCGCCCAGCAGGTGACCTGTCATTGATTTTGTCGAACTGATGTTCAGTTTGTAAGCAGCATCGCCGAATACTTCCTTGATGGCCTTGGCCTCTGAGATGTCGCCCACATGGGTCGATGTGCCGTGAACATTGATGTAGTCGATGTCCTCGGGCTCCAGACCAGCGTCCTTCAGGGCGCGCTTCATCACCAGTTTGGCACCCAGTCCCTCAGGATGAGAGGCTGTGATATGGTATGCGTCGGCACTCTCGCCCTCGCCCACCATCTCGGCATAAATCTTTGCTCCGCGTGCCTTGGCGTGCTCCAGCTCCTCAAGGATCAGACAACCGGCACCCTCGGCCATGATGAATCCGTCGCGGCTGGCGCTGAACGGACGGCTGGCACGGGTGGGATCGTCGTTACGGGTCGACAGGGCCTTCATGGCGTTGAAACCGCCGACACCACAGTTGCAGATAGCACTCTCGGCACCGCCAGCCAGAATGGCATTGGCCTTGCCCAGGCGAATCTGGTTGAAGGCATCGCCCAGTGCGTTGCTCGACGAGGCGCATGCCGATGTGGTGGTGAAGTTTGGTCCGTGGAACCCGTATTTGATGCTGATCTGACCGGCAGCGATGTCGGCAATCATCTTCGGAATGAAGAAAGGACTGAACTTAGGTCCGTCCTCCTCGTGGGCACCGAAATACTTCACCTCGTCCTCAAACGTGCGAATACCTCCGATACCTACACCGTAGACAACACCGATCTCGTTCTTGTCGACCTTCTCCAAGTCCATGCCACTGTCGGCAACAGCCTGGTCGGCTGCAATGATGGCCAGCTGTGTGTAACGGTCCATCTTGCGGGCCTCCTTGCGGTCAATATATTGTGTGACGTCAAGGTCTTTCACCTCACAGGCGAAATGAGTCTTGCACTTAGAGCAATCAAATTGTGTAATAGGGGCAGCTCCGCTCACGCCGTTCAGAAGGTTCTTCCATGTTTCCTCGGCTGTATTACCGAGAGGCGTAACGGCACCGATACCTGTTACTACTACTCTTTTTAATTCCATGAATTGTAGGTGATTGATAATAGGTTTATATATGAGTGGAAATTGGGTGATGGCTGCCGTCTGAATAAAAACTATTCAGCTACACCCATCACCCAATACCTATTACCGGGAAAAACTATTTTGCATTCTCCTCGATGTAGCTGATAGCGTCGCCAACAGTAGCGATAGACTCAGCCTTATCGTCTGGGATAGAAATGTTGAACTCTTTCTCAAACTCCATGATGAGCTCAACGGTATCGAGTGAATCAGCACCCAGGTCGTTTGTGAAACTTGCCTCGGGCTTTACCTCAGCCTCGTCAACACCCAGTTTGTCTACAATAATAGCCTTTACTTTGCTTTCAATTTCTGACATAATAAATCTACTTTTAAAATGTTAATAATTACTTTCTTAACCAAAATTCGGGTGCAAAGGAACAAATTTTTATTCACGTGTGCAAATTTTTTCACAAAAAAAGCACTTTCACATGCACACTCACCCCCAAACTGTGCAAAAATTCGTGGTTTTCAGCACTTTTTCTCGCGCCGAAGCGGATAATTACCACGGAAAAATTCAAACTGTTTGGGCACACACTTCAGCCGTTCACTGTCCTCGCGGGGGTTATAATAGCGCAGAAATTGGTCTTCTTTCGTGTCATTATCCGACAATCTGATGCTCACTTCCGGCGGCTCGATATGCCAGCGGTTCTCAATCCCGAAATGGCGGCACAGACCCTCTATCACCATATTGTCGGCGTTCACCTTCCCGTCGGCACTGTAACCGGCAATATGCGGCGTGCCGATAAACACGCGCTCCAGCAGCTCCCGGTTCACCTCGGGCTCTCCTTCCCACACGTCGACCACCGCCTCGGCCACCTGTCCCGACCGCAGGGCGCGCAGCAATGCGTCGTTGTCTACCACACTGCCCCGGCTCGTATTGATCAGAAAGGGCCGTCGGGTCAGACTCGTCAGGAATGCCTCGTCAGCCATATGGAAAGTAGGGTAGGGGCCGTCGTGCGTCAGAGGCACATGATACGTAATCACGTCACACGCCCTGAGGTCGCAGTGCATGCCCAGTGGCGGGTCGCTCACCACCACCTCGAAGCCCATCTCACGGGCAAGGTCGCGCACCTTCGAACCTACATGACCGCATCCCACGACTCCCAGCACCGACTTCTCCGGCCTCAGACCGCGCTCACGTTTCAGTAGGATGAGTGCCGACCGCACATACTGTGCCACCGAACCGGCATTACATCCCGGACAGTTCATCCATTTGATGCCCGCCCTCTCCAG
Organism: Prevotella sp.; assembly: GCA_016291595.1. GTDB lineage: Bacteria > Bacteroidota > Bacteroidia > Bacteroidales > Bacteroidaceae > Prevotella. Next base: position 5,526 of record JAEEXN010000074.1, on the reverse strand, counting down.
GTAGTTCGTGTCAAGATGGTCGTAGCCGATGGTCGCCGTAGCCACAAAGCCCACCCGGCTTCCGCCCAGCAATGCCTCGTCGCAACGAGTCCGCGTGCGCACAATCAGCGCGTCGGCATCCCTCACGTCACTGGCACCAATCCCACTACCCGGCAGATAGACCACCTCGTCGGCCATCTCCTCCAGCGCCTCCCGTATATAAGGTATCTTATCGTCAACAACAAGTTTCATGTTGCAAAATTACGAATAAACGAGAGAATTGCAAAGGGAAAACTTGTTTTTCTTTTCATTTCCGAGTGACAGTAATTTCGGCGCAGCCAAAGTTATAAAAAGTCGAGTGTAAAACAAAGAATTTATTCTTTTTTTACCGAGACGAAGTAATTTCGGCGAAGCCAGAGTTACATATAAACGAGAGAAATGCAAAGGGAAAACTTGTTTTTCTTTCCATTTCCGAGTGCAAGTAACTTCGTTCCATGGCAAAGTCCTATACAGAGAAGACAAAACGGGTAGGAAGTATTTATATTTCCTAATAGAAGTCCAAGTGGAACTTTTAATCTGTTAGAGATTTATGCAGATAGAAGGGGAATCTTACAACAAAGACACACTATAAAACAAAAAAAGGACGTATCACAACGTACAATAAGCATAAAAGACTCCCTGCACTCTACGCCCGAAGCGGATGGAACAACGTCCTTGAGAAATAAATTAAAGGCGGATAAAGTCCTGTTTATAGCGACCAACCTCGATGCTTCCAGACAAACATCCTTGGAAGACTCTACCCATCCGGAATCTGAAGATGTGATTGCTGACTTGAGCGAACCAAGTCAATCGGATGCCGCTACAGATGCTTCTAAGCCTCAAGCCCACAATAAAAGCGGCAGTGGACTGATTAACGCTGAAGCGCAGGCACAACCTTCTGCTGACAAAGGTATAAAAAAAACTGAACCATCCAAAGAAAAAACTGAAAAAACTTCAGAGGCTAGAATTTTATTTAGCATAGCTTGGCATGGGTCTCCTGCAGACTTTACGGAGTTTGAGGAAGGACATTACAGAGAAGGTGTTGGCAGCTTCCATCGCCCCGGATTCTATTTTGCATCAGATGAGAAGTCTGCCAAACCGTACGCTTACGACCGTGGTAACGGGCCATAATTCGGGTTAGCGGTCATTCTTAGATTTCTACGCGCAGCGTATAAAATTTGTGGTAATTAGTGGTAATTTGTTTCTTTTTTATATAAAAAAATCCGTGTCATCCGTGCCATCTGTGTGAACCTTTAAACTTTGAACTTTAAACCTTGAACTGCGGCTTAGCCGTTTTTCTGTGGGCAAAATAAATTCGATAGTTATCGCTACTATGCGGTAGGATTGAAGATTGATGGTGTAGATTATACTGCCAAGATTGTAATAGGTGTAAAGCAAGGCAAGAAATATTACGACCATCGCCTCACTGAGATAGAAAAACAGAACTGATTGACCTTGTTAATCAACCAGCTCCTGATTTTACAACAGCGGGGAACGCATCTTTACCGCCTTATATCGTTAGCAAAGATACAAAATTAAATGAAATTCTCCAAATAAATTCTTCAAAAATAGTTGATGAGAATGGAGAGCCGAACATAAGCCTTTCTCACATTCGGAAAAAGAAAGAAACTCGTTTGTTTCTTCGAACGTGAAGAAATTATTCAATAAACGAGTTAAATGTACGATTTAGTCCTTAAGCGGACAAAATCTTCAAGAAAACTTGTTTTTCTTCTCATTTCCGAGTGACAGTAACTTCGGCGAAGCCAAAGTTATTAAAAGTCGAGAGCAAAACAAAATAAACCCGTTTATTTTTTTGCCGAGGCGGAGTAATTTCGGCGCAGCCTTCAACAGTTAATAGTTAACAGTTACCAGTGAAAAGAGAATAGCCAACTGATATTAATTTAAAAACAACCAAGACAACTATGGCAACTTTTTAGCTACCGGCATAACTTTCCGGAAAGAGTTGTTTTCGTTGTAAATGTTGTCTTCTACTTTAAATAAATCCGTGAGAATCTGTGAGAATCTGTGGGCAAAATAAATTCAATAAATTTCCCGCGTAGCGGTAGTTTCTTAGATTTCTACGCGAAGCGTATAAAATTTGTGGGAAATTAGTGGTAATTTGTGTTACTTTAAACCTTGAACCTTAAAGCCCCCTCCATCTCCCCCGTAGGAGGAGAGCCCGGAGCTGCTTGCGAACCACTTTTATTATGCATTATGCATTATTGATTATGCATTAAAAAAATTCGTGGTAATTCGTGTGGCTTTAAACCTTGAACCTTGAACTTTGAACTGCGGCTTAGCCGTTTTTCTGTGGGCAAACCTTTAACCCAAAAAAGGTGAGGACTCCTGTGAGCCCTCACCCGTTTTTTTTGTAGTTTGCTTTTGTAGCTTTCTGTTGCGAACCGTCCCCGTTTAGCGGAGGTTGAGGTTGTTGAAGTCATCGCCGTATTTCTCGAGGATCATTCTCTCTTTCTCCTTCAGGGAGCTGATCTTATGGTTCAAACGGTTGATCTTACTCTCCATGTAAACGATTTCCGAGAGGTCGTTGGGCGACTGAGTCATCAGTCCTGCCACCATAGCACTGTTGCGGTTGCGGTCGGCCTTCAGCTGCTGGAGCTCTGAGAGCAGGGCGCCCTTCCTCATCTCCATACAGATACGATTCTCACATACACTCTTGAATTGCTCAAAGGCTTGTGCCACATTGCTCATTTTCTGCAGAGACTCAGAGCTCATCTCTGGGTTGTTCTCTATCATCTTTGCAAGATAGAGATCCTGATTGTCAGAATAATTCTTTATAACGAAGGAACTGAATCCCATTACCATTACTGCTGCGAACATGAAGGTAGCTATGCTCTTCTGGTTGTTCTTGAAAAATCTATTCGTCTTCATAATCGTTATTGCTTTTATGGGTTTATACTTTTTTTGTTTTTTGTTATTGCAAAGATAAGCACCCATTCACCACCTTCCAACTATTTTCATCTTTTTCTCCCTCTTTTGTTGCGACAACTCCCTGTTATTGTGACAAGTAGAAGAAATGGTCAGAATTCTTGTCGCAACACCCGCGAAAATCACGAAAAAAACAACACCGTGCACCCCACCTTCATTCTCGGCGACCGGCAATGCAAAACTCTAAACAAACTTAAATATTGCCTTTTTGCTTGGAGAATTAAAAAAATGTAGTATCTTTGCGAGATAAATCAAAATACGACGAAAAATGACATTTACCGAACAGTGCAATGCGATTTTCAATCAGGTCATCAACGACTACCACGTGACCGACAATATTGATACACCCATCAACAATCCATACGACCGCGAGTCCATTGAAAACCGGCTCTACCTGAAATGCTGGATCGACACCGTGCAGTGGCATTTCGAGGATATCATCCGCGACCCACACATCGACCCCGTGGAGGCACTGCAGCTGAAACGGCGCATCGACCGCTCCAACCAGGACCGTACCGACCTCGTTGAGCAGATCGACAGCTACTTCCGCCAGAAGTACAGCACCGTGAACGTGCTCCCCGATGCCCGCATCAATACCGAGAGTCCTGCCTGGGCCGTCGACCGCTTGTCCATCCTCGCACTGAAGATCTACCATATGCGCGAGCAGGCCGAGCGTCCCGACGCCAGCCCCGAGCACCGCGAGAAATGCCAGCAGAAGCTCAACGTGCTGCTCGAACAGCAGGTAGACCTCTCCACAGCCATCGACCAGCTGCTCGAGGACATCGAGGCCGGACGCAAATATATGAAGGTGTACCGCCAGATGAAGATGTATAACGACCCCGCCACCAACCCGGTACTCTATAAGAAAAGTTAGGAGTAAGAAGTTTTTGAAATTAACACCGTTGTTTTGAAAAAACCCCATCTGCTCATCATACGGTTCTCCGCCCTTGGCGATGTGGCCATGACCGTGCCCGTCGTCAGCGCTCTCGCCGCCCAGTATCCCGATCTGCGCATCACGGTACTGAGCCGTAAGTTCGCACGCACCTTCTTCGAGGACCTCGCGCCCAACGTGGGATTCATGGAGGCCGACCTCAAAAGCGAGTATAAAGGACTGCGCGGTCTCAATGCCCTCTACCGCCGGCTGAAAGCCAAGAAGTTCACCGCCGTCGCCGACTTCCACCAGGTGCTGCGCTCCGACTACCTGCGCATGCGCTTCCAGATAGACAAAGTAGCCGTCGAGCACATCAACAAGCACCGCCACGGCAAACGCCAGCTCACGGCGCAGAACAATAAGAAGTTCGTCCAGCAGCCCACCTCCTTCGAGAACTATGCCGAGGTGCTGGCCAAGCTGGGCTACCCCGTCACCCTGCAGTTCACCTCCATCTTCCCCCCACAAGGCGGCAACCTGCGACTGCTGCCACCGGAGATCGGCGAGAAGAAAGCCTTCCAGCAGTGGATAGGCATCGCCCCCTTCGCTGCCCATAAAGGGAAAATCTATCCCTTGGAGAAGATGGAACAGGTCATCCGCGAGCTGCTCGACCAACACGCCAACGCCCGCATCTTCTTCTTCGCCGGTGCCGGACACGAGCGCGATATCGTCAGCCAGTGGTGCCGGCAATACCCACGATGCCTGAACGCGTCGGCCGTCTGTGGAACCATGCACGACGAGCTCATCCTCATGAGCCACCTTAACGTCATGCTGTCCATGGACTCCGCCAACATGCACCTGGCATCACTCACCAACACCCCCGTCGTCAGCATCTGGGGAGCCACACACCCCTACGCCGGCTTCATGGGCTGGAACCAGTCACAGGATAACGTCATCCAGCTGTCCTTAGACTGCCGTCCGTGCAGCATCTATGGCAACAAACCCTGCCAGCGCGGCGACTATGCCTGCCTCGAGGGCATCACTCCCGAGACTATAGTTGAGAGAATTAACCATATTATTCACCCTTAAAACAAAAAAAACGTTATGAAAAAGTACATTTGCGACACATGCGGTTATGTTTATGACCCCGAAGTAGGCGATCCCGACAGCGGCATCGCTCCAGGCACAGCCTTCGAGGATCTCCCCGAGGATTGGGTATGCCCCATCTGCGGAGTAGGCAAAGAGGACTTCTCGGTAGAAGAGTAAACCACTCGTTACCATCCCATCAACGGCTGACGCAAACCCTGCTTCAGCCGTTTCTTTATATTAAGAAGAGCAGCAGAGCAGACAGTGAAAAGTGAAAAGTGAAAAGTTTAAAGTGAAAAGTTTAAAGTCACACAGATGGCACGGATGACACAGATATAAAGTCCTGAAGGACTTTCATTTAGAGAAAAAAATTAGTGGGAATTCGTGTCAATCTTGAATATAATAAATTTAATAGATTTCCCGCGTCAGCGGTAGTTTCATAGATTTCTACGCGAAGCGTATAAAATTAGTGGAAATTAGTGGTAATTCGTGTTACTTTTTATATAAAAATCGGTGAAAATCTGTGAGAATCTGTGGGCAAACTTTGAACTGCGGCTTAGCCGCTCTTCTGTGGGCGCCTTACTCTCCCTCCCTACCAAAAGAAAATG